>NZ_CAXFCL010000250.1:0-3593 GCF_964000955.1 uncultured Abyssibacter sp. | reverse complement strand
GGAGGCAGCGGCGAACAGGACAGGAGGAGACCATGAAGGATCAAGCCACCGCGCCGATGCGCGGAGTCAGCGAAGGCCAGCATCTGTGGTCCCCAAGCGCGGACTTCGCGAACAACAGCAACCTCGCGCGCTACATGCGCTGGCTGGAGGAGGAGCGCGGCCGGCGCTTCGACAGCTATGACGCGTTGTGGCAATGGTCGGTCACCGATCTGGACGGCTTCTGGCAGTCGATCTGGGACTACTTCGACGTGCATTCGATCTCGCCGCCGACCTGCGTGCTGGATTCGCGCGAGATGCCCGGCGCCCGCTGGTTTCCCGGTGCGCGCCTGAACTACGCCGAGCACATCCTGCGCCACGAGGCGGAGGTGCCGGCGGATCAGGTTGCCATCCGGCATTTGTCCGAATGCCGGCCGCTGGCCGAAATGACCTGGCATGAACTGGGTCAGCAGGTCCGGGTCGTCGCCACGCAGTTGCGCCACATGGGCGTGACCACCGGTGACCGGGTGGTCAGCTACATGCCGAACATTCCCGAGACCACGGTGGCGATGCTGGCCGCGGTGTCCATCGGCGCGATCTGGTCCTCGGCGGCGCCGGAGTTCGGCGTGAACACGGTGATCGACCGTTTCTCGCAGATCGAGCCAAAGGTGCTGTTCGCCGCCGACGGCTACCGCTTCGGCGGCAGGGATTTCGATCGCACCCGGGAGGTCGCGGCGATCTGCGACGCGCTGCCCAGCCTGCAGGAGGTGATCTGGCTGCCGTATCTGAACGCCGACGCCAAACCTCCCAAGGCGGCGCTGCTGTGGGACGATCTGATGGATCACCCACCGGTGCCGCGCGACGCCTTCGACTACGCCTATGTCGCGGCGGATCATCCGCTGTGGATTCTGTTTTCCTCCGGCACCACGGGTCTGCCCAAGGCCATCGTGCCGGGACACGGCGGGGTGACGCTGGAGCACATGAAGCTCATGCACTTCCACCTGAACATCAGGCCGGACTCCACGATGTTCTTCTACACGACCACGGGTTGGGTCATGTGGAACATCCTGCTGGCGGCGATGATCGGCGGCGGCGCGGTGGTGCTGTACGACGGGCATCCGGCGCATCCCACGCCGGATTTGCTGTGGAAGCTGGCGGCCGATACCGGCGCCACCTGTTTCGGCGCCAGCCCGACCTTCGTGCAGATGATGGAGAAGGCGGGGCTGGAGCCCGGCAGAACGCACGACCTGTCGGCCCTGGACACCATTGTCGTCTCCGGCGCGCCATCGACGCCGGAGACCTTCGCCTGGTTCTACCGCAGCGTGAAGCGGGATTTGTGGGTGACCTCGCAGTCTGGTGGCACCGAAATCGTCAGCGGGTTCGTCGGCGCGGCGCCCATTCTCCCGGTGCATGCGGGCGAGATTCAGTGCCGCTCGCTGGGCATGGACGTGCACGCCTGGGACGAGGACGGCATCGAGGTGCCCGCCGGCACCGTTGGCGAACTGGTCGTCACCAGCCCGTTCCCGTCCATGCCGGTGAAGTTCTGGAACGACCCCGACAACGCCCGCTACCGGGATGCCTACTTCGACGTTTATCCGGGCGTGTGGCGCCACGGCGATTTTCTGAAGATCAACGAGCGGGGCGGTTGCTACATCTACGGTCGCTCCGACTCCAC
The DNA here is from genome assembly GCF_964000955.1 of uncultured Abyssibacter sp. Taxonomy (NCBI): domain Bacteria; kingdom Pseudomonadati; phylum Pseudomonadota; class Gammaproteobacteria; order Chromatiales; family Oceanococcaceae; genus Abyssibacter; species uncultured Abyssibacter sp. The sequence continues at coordinate 1,942 of NZ_CAXFCL010000250.1, read as the reverse complement.
GCTCAACCGCTTCGGCGTGCGCATCGGTACCGCCGAGATCTACCGGGTGGTGGAGCAGGTGGAGGGCGTGGCCGACAGCCTGATCGTCTGCTGCGAGTTGCCCGGCGGCCGCTACGACATGCCGCTGTTCGTGCTGATGAAGCCCGGCGTGGAATTCACCGATGAGATCGCCGACACCATCCGCTCGCGCCTGCGTTCGGATTGCAGCCCGCGCCACGTGCCGGACTCGATCCACGCCGTGCCGCGGATTCCGTACACGCTAACCGGCAAGAAGATGGAAATCCCGGTCCGCAAGCTGCTGACCGGCACGCCGCTGGAGCAGGCGGCCAGCCGCGACGCCATGCAGGATCCGGCGGCCATCGACTTTTATGTCCGCTTCGCCCGGGAGCACGCACGCGAGCGTGACGCCGCATGAACGCGCCGGTGCTGCATTCGGAGTACCTGTTCAGCTACGCGGCGACGCTGGCCGAACCGGTGGTGCTCGGTCCATGCGCCGACGGGATTCGCGTGCTGTTCCAGGTCACGGGTGGCGAGATCACTGGCGGGCGGATCGGCGACGGCGAGGTTTGTCCGGTTGGTGGCGACTGGCTCACCGTTCGGCCCGATGGCGTGGCCAATGTCGATGTGCGCGCGCAACTCAGGACCACGGACGGCGTACTGCTCGACATCCGTTATGGCGGAGTGATCGATTTCGGCGAGGATGGCTATGCCGCGTTCGCCGAAGGACGGCTCGATCCGATCGTGCAGATACAGACCGCGCCCCGTGTCTACACGGCGTCTCCCGGGCATCAGTGGCTCTGCCGGCGTCAGCTCGTTGGAATCGGCGTCGGGAATCTAGTCGAACGAACGGTCAGTTACGACGTTTACGCCGTGTCCTGACGTTGAATTTTCGGTTGCGCAATTGGCCCGCAGGCCGTCAAGATTGACGAATACCAAGAGCGGCGTAGCCGACAAGAGGTCTCGACAGGTCAACAAGGACGACCTGAGCGACGAGACTCAGGAGGAGACAAGCGTGAGGAAACGCGCATCAGATCTCGGCAAGTTGCGGTTGGGAACCGACCGCTTCTACGCGCCCAAGCTGCATTCGGGCGTCATCGAGCGCCCGTCGATCATGCATCGGCTGCTGGCCGCGCCGCCGGGTTCCACCATCGTCCTGCAGGGACCGGCGGGGCACGGCAAGACCACGTTGATGCAGCAACTCAATGCACGGCATCACGAGGCCGGTGTGCTGACCGGGTGGTTGACCTTCGAGGATGCGGACAACGACGCCCGTCGCTGCTTCGAGCTTCTGGAGGATTTCTTCGCCCATCTGGAGGCGCGTGCCGGGTTCGTGCCGGGGCATGCGAGCGGCGACGAGCCGACATCGCGCTCGGAGCGCTTCGCCCAGCGCCTGATGGCGTTGACCGACGCGGTGCCGGGTGTCTCGATCTTTCTCGACGAGTTCCAGACGCTGGCCGAAAGCAGCATCCACGCCTTCTTCCGCGACCTGATCGCCCGCCTGCATGGCCGGGTGCATGTCGTCATCGGATCGCGCACCGTGCCCAAGCTGGGGCTTTCGCGTCTGGTCGTCACCGGCGACGCCATGCTGATCCGGGCGGACGAACTGAGGTTTTCCCGTGGCGAACTGAGCGAGCTGTTTCAGAGCGGCTCGCTGAGCGACCTGGACGAGCGGCAGGTCGACAGCGTGTTTCGCAGTACCGACGGCTGGCTGGCGGCGGTGCAGCTGTACCGGTTGGCGGCGCGCAGTCAGACCGTGCGGGCGGGATTGTCCGATCCCGAGGCCTGCGGACAGCCCCAGCAACTCACAGACTACCTGGCCGACAATGTCCTGAGCCTGCAGGAGCGGGAGCTTCAGGCGTTTCTGTTGCAGACCTCCGTGCTCAACCGCTTGTCGCCCGAGCTGTGCAATCACATCACCGGACGAGGGGACGCGCGCGAGGTG
>NZ_CAXFCL010000249.1:0-5270 GCF_964000955.1 uncultured Abyssibacter sp. | reverse complement strand
TTGGTGACCTGCCGATGACGGTCGACCTCGCGCCGCGACGAGAGCTTGGACGCCATCGGGTAGAGCCAGCCTTCCATGTTCGGCGAAAAGCCGCCGGTCACGATCAGCCCGACGCCGCCGGCGGCACGCTCGCGAAAATAGGCCGCCAGCTTGGGAAAGTCCTTGGCCTTGTCTTCCAGGCCGGTGTGCATGGAGCCCATCAGCACGCGGTTGCGCAAGGTGGTGAAGCCGAGGTCCAGGGGTTCGAGCAGCTTCGGGTACGGAGACGTGGTCACGTGAAATCCTCGGGAAGGTCGGTGCGTGGCATGGGATATGCGGCCCACCGCGCGGTCAGCCCGGGCCGATGATCAACGGCACCCCCATGGAACCGGGGGCGGGCATGGCAACGGGAGTCGGGCGGGATGCCCGGCACTTTCTTGGACGAAACAAGGGTTAATGCATGAAAACGATGAAACAGGTTTGCGCAGCGGCTTTGCTGGTCACCGCGATGGGCACGGCTGGCGCCGCGGATGACAGCGAATCCAGCATCCAGATGTGCTTCTACCCGGCGCCGGTGTCGTCGGCGGGTGATGTCATCACGGTGACGCTGGATGCCGTTGCCTGTGTGGCCAGCCAGCTGATCAGCGCCGAGTAAGCGACACGCGCTGATTCGAGCGGCGGCGCCGAGGTCTTCGGTGCCGCCGTTTTCATATCCGCTGCAACCCGGTTTCACCACGTTTCCCGACTTGGTCGCCGAACTCGACGGGCGGTCAACCGAGCTTGCGTGGCTCGTAGGGTGTGGTGGCCTCGCCGGTTTCCGACTTGGCCATCTCGGTGTTGCGCTTGGCGGCGATGCGCTGATTCTTGCGCCCCATCAGCTTGCGCTGCCAGCGGCGCTCCGCGGCCAGGGTCTCTCCCTCGTCGGCCAGCCAGGCGTCGTGAATCAATGCCTTGCCGGCGGCGATGGCGTCCGGCGAGCGCACCAGCATCTCGGCGATCAGTTCGTTCGCCTTGGCTTCGGGATCGGCGGTGACGTGCGTGACCAGGCCCAGTTCGCCGGCCTGCTCACCGGAGAGCACGCGCCCGGTGAAGGTCAGTTCCTTGGCGACATCGGCCGGGAGCAGTTCACGCAGCGTGACCATGCCGCTCATGTCGGGCACGAGGCCCCATTTGGCCTCCATGATCGACAACTTGGCGTCCGGTGTGGTGATGCGGATGTCCGCCGCCAGGGCGAGCTGGATGCCGGCCCCGAAGCAGTTGCCGTGTATGCAGGCGATGACCGGCACCGGCAATGCCCGCCACACCATGCCCCATTGCTGGAACATGTTCGTGACCGGGCTGTGCAGCGCGGCCATGCCGTGCGCCATGCGCTTGGGGTCGGCGAACATGGATTTCACGTCCAGCCCGGCGCAGAAACTCGGGCCGTTGCCGGAGAGCAGCACGGCGCGAAGGTCGCGGTCTTTCGCCAGCGACCGTCCGGCCTTGATCACGGCCTTGAGCATGGCGAAGTCCATGCCATTGTGCTTTTCCGGACGATTCAGGCGCACGTGCGCGATCTCGCCCTGCCGGTCGATGATGACGCGTTCGCTCATGACGAAGTTCTCTGCTGGCCAGTGCGGGGCTCGACGTTATATGCACCTTGTTGCATAGTCAACCGATGTCACTGAAGCACGCCATCCTGGTTTCCCTGGCCGAGCGGCCCGCCTCCGGCTACGAACTGGTGAGTCGTTTCGACCGCTCGATCGGTTACTTCTGGCGCGCCAGTCATCAGCAGATGTATCGCGAACTGCCCAAGCTGCAAACCGCCGGCTGGGTCTCTGCGGAAGATGTGCCGCAATCCGGCAAACCCGACAAGCGGGTCTATGCGATCACCGATGCCGGGCGCGATGCGCTGGCCAAATGGCTGCGGGCACCGGTTGGCCCGGAGCCGGTGCGCGAGAGTCTGATGGTGAAGGTGCGCGGCGCCGCCGTGCTGGGCGCCGACCACGTGCTGCCGGAGATTCGCCGTCACCGGGCCTTGCACGCCGACAAGCTCGCGCTGTTTCGGCAGATCGAGCGGGAGCAGTTCGGCGACGGGGCCGGTGACGATGCCACCGGTCGGTGCCGCTACCTCGCGCTGCGCAGCGGCGTGCTCTACCACGAGAGCTGGGTGCGCTGGTGCGATGAGGCGCTAGTGCTGCTGGAGCGGGTCTGATGGCCGTGTTCAACATGTCCGGCATCTGCTCACGCTAATCTGCCGTCCCCTCTTGTTGAGACTGGCCATGCTGGAGATGCGTCCGGGCTGTGAACGCTGCGACGTCGATCTGCCGCCGGATCAAACCGGTGCCTGGGTTTGCTCGTTCGAGTGCACCTTCTGCACGGATTGCGCGAACGATGATTTCCAGCGGGTCTGTCCCAATTGCGGTGGAGAACTGGTGCACCGCCCGACACGCGTGGGCGATGCGCTGCGGAAACACCCGGGTTCCACGCTCCGGATTCACAACCCGCCGTCGTGAGCCGCCTGCCCATCGTCTTTCATCCGGTGTACTCGAAGGTCGTGCTGCCGGATCGACACCCGTTCCCGATGAGCAAGTTCGGGATGCTTCGGGAAGAACTGCTGGCCCAGGGCATCGCCGTGGCCGACCAGTTCAGCGAACCCGAGCCGGCCGATGTGGAACTGCTGTCGCTGGCGCATGACCGGGACTATCTGCGACGCCTGATCCATGGTGATCTGAGCGCCGCCGAGGTGCGTCGGCAGGGGTTTCCCTGGTCGCCGGCGCTGGTGGCGCGCTCGATGGCCGCGGTGGGTGGCACCTGCCACACGCTGGAGCTGGCCCTGTCCGCCGGGCTGGCCGCGCACTGCGCCGGTGGCACCCACCACGCGCACCGCGACTTCGGGTCCGGATACTGCGTGCTCAACGATCTCGCGGTTGCGGCGGCCTGGGCGCTGGCCAGTGGTCGCGTCGGGCGCGTGCTGATCATCGACTGCGACGTGCACCAGGGTGACGGCACCGCGCGCATCTTCGAGCGTGAGCCGCGTGTCTTCACCTTGTCGTTTCATGCGGCGACGAACTTCCCCGTGCGCAAGGCCGTCAGCGATCGCGATGTCGCGCTGGCCCGCGATACCGGCGATGCCGGGTATCTGGCGGCGCTGGCGGAGCACATTCCGGAAGTGATGGATCGATTCCGCCCCGACTGCGTGCTGTATGACGCGGGCGCGGATGTGCACGTCGCCGACCGGCTGGGCCATCTGGCGCTCACGGACGATGGCATGCGTGCCAGGGATCGCTATGTCATCGAGCAATGCCTGCGGCGCGACGTGCCGGTCGCCTGCGTGATCGGCGGCGGCTACGATCGGGATGTTCCGGCGCTGGTGCGCCGGCATGTCTTCGTCCACGAACAGGCTTCGAAATGCTTCGACCAGTGGCTGAACTAATCCCGAAAGCGCTGCGCATCGTTGGTGGCTTCGGGCTGGTGCTGAGCCTGGTGCTGGGTGCCGGGTGCAGCACCGCGACCAAGTTCGGCTACAACCACCTGGACTGGTTCGCCAAACGGGAGATCGGCAAGTACTTCGACCTCACCGATCGTCAGGAAGACTGGTTCGAGCCGCGGTTCGAGGCCCTGTGGCTGTGGCACCGGCACGAGCAGCTTCCGCTTTACGTGGCCGATCTGCGCGAACTGGCCGAGCAGGCGCGGGGGCCGATGAGCCGGGAGCAGATCGCCGACGTGCTTGCCATGGTTCAGGCGCATGTCGATCGTGTGCTGGAGCGGGCAACGCCGGAGACCGTGACCCTGCTGGCGATGCTGGACGACCAGCAGGTGAAATCGATTCTCGAAGAGGTGGACGACAGCATCGAGGATGTTGCCGAAGACCTGGAGGAGGACACCGACGAGGATCGCCGCGAGGACGCGGTTGACCGTGTCGAGGACTGGATGAAGAAGCGCTATGGCCGGCTGTCGGATGCGCAGAAGGCGCTGATCGAGGACTGGTCGCATACGCGCGAGTCCAGCCCGGAGGAGTGGCTGGATCACTCGTATCGATGGCGCGCGGCGTTTGCCGAGGCGCTGGCGGCACGCTCCGAAACCGGGTTCGCCGAGCGGGTTGCTCACCTGCTGTTCGACGACACGGCGCTGGTCCCGCAACCCCTGCTGGAATCCCGCGAACGCAACCAGGCGCGCTGGATGGAACTGGCGGCGGGGATCAGCGCGATCGCCAACGAGCGCCAGCGCGATCATCTGGTCGACTACCTGACCGATTTCGCCGAGGACTTCGACAAGCTGTCGCGCCAGCGCCGGGACTAGGCCCTGCGGTCGCCACCAGGCGTTCAACCGGTCGGCGTGGCGGGTTTGATAGCGTGTGAAGGCGAGGATCGAGATCGGAGGGAGTGTCATGCCGTATCGAAGCCTGCTCGCCATCGCCGCGCTGGCCATGTCGGCCTGCGGTTCCGGCGGCGGGGGGTCATCCACCGACAGTGCGTCAACGGAGCGGGCGGGCCGCGACCTCGCGGCCATCCGGGCCTCGGGCGCGCTGCGGGTCGCCATCCGCAATGCGCCGACGATCTGGTACGTGGATCGCTTCGACCGCCACGCGGGGCTGGAATACGATCGAGTCGACGCCCTGGCGGATGCCCTGGGCGTGTCGCTGGAACTGGTCGAGGCGTCGTCCACCGCGGGTGTGCTCGACGCCGTGGCCGATGGCCGGGCTGACCTTGGCGCGGCCGGACTCACGGTTACGGACCAGCGTGCCGAGCGCTTCGCGTTCTCCGCGCCGACCCTGCGGATCACCGAGCAGGTGATCTGCAACCGGGAAGGCCGGCGGGCGAAATCGCCGGAGGCCTTGCCGACGGTCACATTGAAGGTGGCGGATCGGACCAGCTACGTTGGCAGCCTGCGTGACCTGGCCGCTGCCCAGCCCGGTTTTCGGGTTCAGACGGTTGATGACACCACGGAATCCCTGCTGCGTCAGGTGTGGACCGGGTCGCTGGACTGCACCGTCGCCGATTCGCATATTTTCGCCCTCAATCGCCGCTATTTCCCCACGCTGGTCGCGGAGTTCCCGCTGTCCGAGCAGCGGGACATCGCCTGGGCCATGCCCCGATCCGCCGGGAAGTTGGTGAAGGCCGTGAACCAGTGGCTGGCGCATCCGGACACGCAGACGCTGCTGAGCGCCACGGAGACCCGTTACTTCGCGGTGTCCGAAATCTTCGATTTCGTCGACATGCGCGCCTTTACCCGTCGGATCGACGAGCGCTATCCCAAGCTGGACAACTACTTCGAGCAGGCCGCCGAGGCGCATGGCGTGGACGCGGTCC
>NZ_CAXFCL010000248.1:0-7209 GCF_964000955.1 uncultured Abyssibacter sp. | reverse complement strand
CGCCAAATGCGGAGATCGAGACCGAGATCCGCCTGCTCGGCCGGGACGGCGTCACCCCTCCGGTCCAGCTCGGCGTCATCGCGAAAACGGTCGACGACGAATTCATCACCGAATGCGTGATCCGGCAGGGCGCGCTGGACAAGGCGTTTTCGCCGGGCAGCCGGCTGGACCTGTTCAAGCGCCTGTCCGCGCTGACGCCATCGGCGGACGACAACATCCAGGCACTGGTACTGATTTACGTCGACCAGTTCGACGCGCTGGAGGAGCGCATCGGCTATCTGGATTCCGACCAGGTACTGCAACGCCTGTTCGACATGCTCGCACCGGTTCAGCAGCCGGGAGACCGCGTGTTCCGCTTTTCCATGTCGGAACTGATGCTGCTGGTGCGTCGTCCCTCCGCCGACGACATTCGCGCCTTCGCCGACCGGCTGCTGGAAGTGGTCGAGCAGGCCACATTCACGACGGCCGAACACGAGACCGCGATCACCGCCACCATCGCGTCCTATCCGCTGTCGGGCGAGGAACGCCCGCAGACGCTGATCCGCGACATGCGTCGCAACGCCTCGCAGGTGTCCCGGCGCGGCGGCAATGTCAGCATCTTCATGGGACCGACCGCGGAGGCCTCGGAGCGCAAGCGCGTGGCCGACCAGCAGGCGCAGCGGATCCGCGAGGCGCTGGAAACCGATCAGCTACGACTGGTGTTCCAGCCCATCGCGAGCCTGGAGGGCGAGCCGGGCAACCTGCTCGATACGCATATCCGCATGCTCACGCCCGACGGCGGCGAGCTGATGGCAATGGATTTCCTGCCGGTCGCGATCGAATACGACCTGATGCCGGATATCGACGCCTGGGTCATGGAGCAGGCGGTACGCACGCTGGCTTCGCCGGACAACGCCGCGGGCCTGCATCCCACGCTGTTTGTCCGACTGTCCAACCAGACCCTGGCGGAACCGCAACGCGTCATCCAGACCTGGCGTGAAGCCATCGACAACGACCGTTGCAAGCCCGAGCAAATCGTCTTCGAGATCGGCGAGAGCCAGATCCACGACCACCGCGCCAAGTTCGCCGCACTGGCGGACCAGATCGAGGCCGGCGGTGGACGCCTGGCCATCGACCGGTTCGGCAACAAGCGCGCGTCGCTAAGCCTGCTCACGGCACTGAACCCGCAGTTCATCAAGCTGGATCCGGCGTTCACGCGTTCGCTGGAGTCCTCCGATGCTGAGGTCAAGCGTCAGTTCGCCGAACTGATCGAGACGGCGCAGTCACAGGGCATCCGCACGATTGCCGAGCACGTCGAGGATGCCAATTCGATGGCCCAGCTCTGGCAGCTGGGCATCAACTACGTGCAGGGCAACCACGTCCAGTCGACCATCGCCTCCGAGGAATCCCTCGCGGACGCGATCTCGCTGGTCTGAGCCACCCGGGATTCCGCCGGGCTCGAACCTTCAGCGGTCCGCCGCCTCCAGCGCGCGAATCCGCTCCCCCAGCGGAGGATGCGTCATGAACAGGTGCCGCAGCCCCTGCCCCACGCCGCCGGCGATGCCGAACGCACTGAACTGCTCGGGCAGCGGCTCCGGCTGACCACCCTGCAGGCGACGCAGCGCGGCGATCATCTTGCGGCGACCCGCCAGATGCGCACCGGCGGCGTCAGCCCGGAACTCGCGCTGGCGCGAGAACCAGCAGACGACAATCGACGCGAGCACGCCGAAGAGAATCTCGAACACGATCCAGGAGATGAAATAGCCCGGCCCGCGGCCATCCTGGTTTCGAAACACGACCCGATCGACGAAAAAGGCCGCCAGACGCGCCAGGAAGATCACGAAAGTGTTCACGACACCCTGAATCAGGGTCAGCGTCACCATGTCGCCGTTGGCCACGTGGCCGATCTCGTGGCCCAGCACAGCCTCGACCTCGTCGGCCGTCATGTTCTGCAGCAAACCGGTGGAGACCGCGACCAGCGCATTGTTCTTCGACGCGCCAGTCGCAAAGGCATTCGGAGACGGCGACTGGAAGATCGCCACCTCGGGCATCCCGATGCCGGCCTGACGAGCCAGACGCTGCACCGTCTGCATCAGCCAGGCTTCCTGGGAATTGGACGGCCGTTCGATGACCTGAGCGCCCATGGACCGCTTGGCCATCCACTTGCTCATCGCCAGCGAGATGAACGCGCCGCCGAAGCCGAACACGGCCGCCAGCAGCAAGGTCCCGGCGTAATTGAACTGCCCGCCCGTACTCTGGGCGAGATCAACCCCGAAGACCGCGCTCAACACGAACAGCACGGCGGTGAGCACCACCATGATGGCGATGTTGGTCGCGAGAAACAGCACGATTCGCTTCATTGACGTTCAAGCCTTTTGTCGAGTCCGAAGGGAGAGACCATCCGCAATGGAATATGTGCCCGTCCGGGCGCGAATCAAGCGTCGACGGCGACGACCCGCTGCACGCGCTGGAACCCCCGGGGCAGCATCGCGCCGCGCTGGGCACGCTTGCCCTGGTAGGTGGCCTCGATGTCGGCCACCTTCAGACCGATATGGCGCTGCCCGCTCTCCAGACGCAGCTGCTGCCCCGGACCCAGCGCCGCCCAGCCAACCACGGTCTCGCCGGCCTTGAGAGTCATCAGCTTGTTGCCCTTGCCCCGTGCCAGTTCCGGCAGCTCGTCCAGCGGGAACGCCAGCATCCGGCCGCCGGAGGAAACCACGCAAATCCACGCGGCATCGGCTCCGAACGGCACCGGCGCCAGCACCGAGCCACCCTTGGGCACGGTCAGCACGGCCTTGCCGCTCTTGTTGCGGCTGACCAGTTCGGACACCCGGGTCGCAAACCCGTAGCCGGCCGACGAGCCCAGCAACACGCGCTGCTCCGGGTCACCAATCACCAGCCCAACGAACCGCGCGCCTGGCGGCGGATTGAGCTTGCCTGACAGCGGCTCGCCCTGCCCGCGTGCCGACGGCAGCTTGTGCGCCGCGATCTGGTAGGAGCGTCCGGTGGAATCCAGCACCACCAGAGGCTGGTTGCTGCGCCCCGGCGCGTCGCAGAGATAGCCGTCGCCGGCCTTGTAACTGAGCGTATCCGCCTCGACGGCGTGGCCCTTGGCGGCGCGAATCCAGCCCAGTTCCGACAACACGACGGTGATCGGCTCGGCCGGCAGCAGGTCGGTTTCCGACAGCGCCTGGGCCTGCGGGCGCTCGGCCAGCGCGCAGCGGCGGTCGTCGCCGTATTTCTCCGCGTCCTCGGCCAGCTCCTTGCGGATCAGCGAGGTCATCTTCGCCTCGGAGCCAAGCACGCCGGTCAGCCAGTCACGCTCCTTTGCCAGCTCGTCCTGCTCCCCGCGAATCTTCATCTCCTCCAGCCGCATCAGGTGACGCAGCCGCAGGTTCAGAATGGCCTCGGCCTGGATGTCGCTGATGCCGAAGCGCTCCATCATCACCGGCTTGGGCTCTTCTTCCGTGCGGATGATGCGGATCACCTCGTCGATGTTGAGGTAGGCGATCAACAGGCCTTCGAGGATGTGCAGTCGATCCTCGACCTTGGCCAGACGATGTTCCAGCCGGCGGCGCACCGTCTGGCGGCGGAACACCAGCCACTCACCCAGAATCTCGACCAGACCGCGCACCCGCGGGCGCCCGTCCAGGCCGATCATGTTCAGGTTGACGCGGATGGTCTTTTCCAGATCCGTGGTCGCGCACAGATGGGCGATCAGGGCGTCGATGTCGACGCGATTGGAGCGCGGCGAGATCACCAGCCGACACGGCGACTCGTGATCGGACTCGTCACGCAGATCGTCGACCATCGGCAGCTTCTTCGCCCGCATCTGCGCGGCGATCTGCTCGAGGATCTTGGCGCCGGAAACCTGGTGCGGCAATGCGACCACCACCAGGTCCTGGCCGTCACGCTCGAACACGGCGCGCACCCGGACCTGCCCCGTACCGGATTCGTAGATGGCCCGCAGCTCGTCGGTGCTGGACACGATCTCGCAGCCGGTGGGGAAATCCGGCGCCGGCACATGCGCCATCAGCTCATCGAGCCCGGCCCGGGGCTTGTCCAGCAGGTGACGCGCCGCGGCCACGACCTCCCGCAAGTTGTGCGGAGGAATGTCCGTGGCCATGCCCACCGCGATGCCGGTGCCGCCGTTGAGCAGCACGTTGGGCAGGCGCGCCGGCAGGATCTTCGGCTCGGTCAGCGTCCCGTCGAAATTGGGCACCCAGTCCACCGTGCCCTGGGCGATCTCGGCCAGCAGCGTCGCCGCGTACGGCGCCAGCCGCGATTCGGTGTAGCGCATCGCGGCGAAGGACTTGGGATCATCCGGCGAGCCCCAGTTACCCTGCCCGTCCACGATCGGATACCGGTAGGTGAACGGCTGGGCCATGATCACCATGGCCTCGTAGCAGGCGCTGTCGCCGTGCGGATGGAACTTGCCGATCACGTCGCCGACGGTGCGCGCCGACTTCTTGTGCTTCGACGTCGCGCTCAGCCCCAGCTCGCTCATCGCGTAGGTGATGCGGCGCTGAACCGGTTTCAGGCCATCGCCGATATGCGGCAGCGCCCGGTCGAGCACCACGTACATCGAGTAGTCGAGATAGGCCTTTTCGGCGAAGGTGCGGATCGGGAGGTATTCGCCCTCGATCGTGGTTTCGTCAGTCATCGTGCGATCCCGTCAATGCAGGGAGATAGAGGTGGCGGCCGATCCCGGTACGGGACATCAGCCCACCGGTTCGGCGCGGTCGCCTTCGGCTTCCAGCCAGCCACGGCGGTCGGATGCCCGTTTCTTGGCGAGCAGCATGTCGAACAGGGCATCGGCGTCGGCCGCCTCGACACGCAGTTGCACCAGACGCCGCGTATCCGGCGCCATGGTGGTCTCGCGCAGCTGCGGCGGGTTCATCTCGCCCAGGCCCTTGAAGCGCGTGACCGAGACCTTGCCCTTGATGCCCTCGGCGTCGATGCGATCGAGAATGCCGTCGCGCTCGGCCTCGTCCAGTGCGTATTCGACCTGCTTGCCGATATCCACGCGGAACAGCGGAGGCATGGCGACATACACATGCCCCTGCTCCACCAGCGGTCGGAAGTGCTTGAGAAACAGCGCACAAAGCAGCGTGGCGATATGCAGGCCATCGGAGTCGGCATCGGCCAGGATGCAGACCTTGCCGTAACGCAGCCCGGTCAGATCCGCCTGCCCCGGGGAAATGCCGATGGCCACGGAAATGTCGTGAATCTCCTGGGAACCCAGTATCTCGCCGGTGTCGACTTCCCAGGTGTTCATGATCTTGCCCCGCAGCGGCATGATCGCCTGCGTGGTCCGATCACGCGCCTGCTTGGCCGAACCACCGGCGGAATCGCCCTCGACCAGGAACAGTTCGGTTTGCGCAGGATCGTCGATTACGCAATCGGCCAGCTTGCCCGGCAGCGCCGGCCCGGACACGACCTTCTTGCGCACGACCTTCTTCGCCGCCCGCGTGCGTCGCTGCGCCGTGGAGATGATCCACTGCGCCAGCGCCTCGCCATCCTGGTGATGCTGGTTCAGCCACAGGCTGAACGCGTCCTTGACCACGCCGGAGACGAAAGCCGCGCACTCACGGGAGCTGAGGCGTTCCTTGGTCTGCCCGGCGAACTGCGGATCCTGCATCTTCACCGAAATGACGTGCGCGCAGCCGTTCCAGACGTCGTCCGGCGTGATGCGCAGCCCCCGCGGCAGCAGATTGCGAAATTCGCAGAACTCGCGCATCGCCTCGGTCAGCCCGGTACGCAAACCGTTGACGTGCGTGCCTCCCTGCGGGGTCGGCACCAGGTTGACGTAGCTTTCCGCAACGACGGTCGCGTCACTGTCCTCATCCACCACCCAGGCCACGGCCCAGTCCACCCCCTCGCGCTCGCTGGCGAAGTGGCCGACGAAGGCCTGCTCCGGCACCCGATCCGCCGGCCCGACGGCCTCGTCCAGGTACTCGGCCAGCCCGTCCGCGTAGCACCAGACGTCCGGCTCCTCGGCACCCGGATAGCGGAACACGACGCGCAGCCCCGGACACAGCACGGCCTTGGCGCGCAGCACGTGACGCAACCGCGGAATGGAGAATTTGGCCGAATCGAAGAAGCTGGCGTCCGGCCAGAACCGCAGCCGCGTGCCGGTGTTGCGCTTGCCCACCGACTCCACCGCTTCCAGCGGCCCGACCAGCACGCCACCGGCGTAGGCCGACATCCAGCGCTGACCATCGCGCTTGATGTCCACCTCGAGCCGGGTCGACAGTGCGTTGACGACGGACACGCCGACGCCATGCAGACCGCCGGAGAACTGGTAGTTCTTGTTGGAGAACTTGCCGCCCGCGTGCAGCCGCGTGAGGATCAGCTCGACCCCTGGCACGCCGTGTTCGGGGTGGATGTCCACCGGCATGCCGCGGCCATCGTCCTCGACCTGCAGCGAGCCATCGTCGAACACGGTCACCTGGATTTCCGAGGCGTGGCCGGCCAGCGCCTCGTCGACGCTGTTGTCGATCACCTCCTGCGCCAGGTGATTGGGACGTTGGGTGTCGGTGAACATGCCCGGCCGTTTCCGGACGGGCTCCAGGCCGCTCAGCACCTCGATCGAGGTGGCGTCGTAACTGCTTGTCATGGTTGATTTGTTGAAGGAAACACTGATTGATTCGCACCGCCAAGTTGCTGCCTGAAATTGGGCCAGGCAAGGCGCGAGAAGCGAAGTTTGGTCATTCCAAATGAACGACGAGCAACGCCGCATGGCCCAATTTCAGGCGCAATCCGCACGGAACAGGCCGGTCTTCCCGCAATCCCACGTTGTCGTTCGCTCATTTGGAATGACCAAATCGCACTCTCTCCGCCTCGGTTTTGCAGGAAGACCGGCTCCGTCTTGGTGGCGCGAATCAATCAGTGTTTCCTTTTGAGCGGCGAAACACCGCGTGCGGGCAACGTAATCGACGCCAACGAAGCAATCAAGCATGCACGACGGGCAGGTTCCGCAAGCCCGCCGGAAACGACCCGATCCGATCGAATCCAGTACACTTGCGCCTCCCGCAACGCCTGATCGTATCCATGCCGCAGCCCGACGAATCCCAGCCTCCGAGCATCTCGCTGGCCGAGTTCGAATCCGCCGTGGCCGAGCTGGAGGGCATCGTGACGGCCATGGAATCCGGCGAGCTCAGCCTGGAACAGTCGCTGCAACGCTTCGAGCGCGGCGTCACGCTGGTCAAGGCCTGTCAGGAGGCGGTG
>NZ_CAXFCL010000247.1:0-36380 GCF_964000955.1 uncultured Abyssibacter sp. | reverse complement strand
TTCGAAATCGGGCAGCGGCGCGAAGTGATAAAGCGCCGCGATCACAACGTCGGACATCGCTCTCGGAACAACGGGCGGGGCGCCATATTGTACGTGCCGCACCCGCCCGAGTGTCCCGACGCGCCGAGACGGACATGTTCGGCATGCCGGTCAACGTGAGCCTTCGCTGGCACGGCGGGCTGACCGTCTCCTGGCCGCCCCGGCCTGATAGGCTGGCCGCTGGTCGATCCGTGGAGGACAAGGCATGTCCGACGTCGCAGCAATCATCGCCGCCCACGAGGCCGCCGGCTATCGATTCAGCGCCGCAGGCACCGGAAGCTTCGTCCGCGACGAGGGACAGGGCGAGGCCGTGGTCTGCCTGCATGGCGTACCGGTGTCGGGCTTTCTCTATCGACGCGTGGTTCCGGAGCTGGCGGAGCGGGGAATGCGAGGCATCGCCTTCGACTTTCCCGGGCTGGGTCTGGCCGATCGCCCGGTGGATTTCGACTACAGCTGGACCGGGCTGGGGCACTTTGCCTGCAAGGCCGTGGACGCACTGGAACTGGATCGCTTTCATCTCGTGGTGCACGACATCGGTGGACCGGTGGGGTTCGAACTGGCGCACGCCATGCCCGATCGCGTGCAGTCGCTGACGATTCTCAACACGCTCATCGACGTGGCGACGTTCCGCAAGCCCTGGGTCATGCGCCCCTTCGGCTGGACCAGTCTGGGCGAGGTGTGGCTCGCGGGCATGACCCGGCCGGTGTTCCGCCGCCTCATGGCCATGCAGGGCATTGCCGACATGGGGCAGGTGGCGCCAACCGAGATCGACGCCCATCTGGCGCTGCTCAAGCGGCAGGATCGCGGCGCCGCGTTTTTGCGGATCATGCGTGGATTCGAGCCCACCCCGGCCAAGCAGGCGATCTACCGAGCGGTTGTCGCCAACACGGAACGGCCGGTCCAGATCCTGTGGGGTGCGCATGATCCCGCCCTGAAGCTGGCGCGCTACGGCGCCCAGGCAAGAGCCGCGGCACCGGCCGACACGCCGCTTATCGAACTGCCAGGCAAGCATTTTCTGCAAGAGGACTGCGCGCCGGCTATCGCAGAACGAGTCGCGATGCTGGCCGGCAACAACGCCTCGGCAACCGACAAACGGGGGTGAACATCCCCCGCCGTTAACGCGCAACACACGTTCCTGGGCCGATAATCCCGTGAAGGAGACATGACTTTTACGTCAGGCGCGAGCCTGACGCAGTTCGTCGAGAACGCAAGGAGGTTTACGTGCGTGCCCAACCCGGCTTCGGCGATGGGTTGTCGCGCCCCCGGCCGGGCTTGTTCCCGCGGTTCAATGATTGCAAGGCGCCTCGATGACCACTCAGGGGCCGCCCAGACAACACCGCCTGCATTCCGCCCGGGCGCGGCTTCGCACCGCCCAGAAATACACCCTGCTCGCATTCTGCGTGCTCTGCGGCGTGCAGTCGCTCGTTGTCTTCAAACTGTTGGCAGACGACCTCGAGGACGCCGCGCAGGTCCAGGCGAACATGCTTGCGGCGGTTGCGGCGCATGCCGTCGCCGACCATGACGCGGGTGCGGTGCGAGC
This sequence comes from uncultured Abyssibacter sp., assembly GCF_964000955.1. NCBI lineage: Bacteria > Pseudomonadati > Pseudomonadota > Gammaproteobacteria > Chromatiales > Oceanococcaceae > Abyssibacter > uncultured Abyssibacter sp. The sequence continues at coordinate 34,801 of NZ_CAXFCL010000247.1, read as the reverse complement.
GCATCTGAAGAACCTGCCGCACCAGTTGTCCACCATCGCCGCCGAGGTTCGCTCGGATGCGCACACGCTGGCGGCATTCGGACCTCCGATCACGGAATCCGGCGCGAAACGCCGCTGGACGACACTGACGGTGACGAGTCCGATTCAGCGAGATGCCACCGTGATCGGCACAGCCGTGGTCCAGGTCAGCATTCAGGCCGTCTGGCTGCGACTGGCGATCTTCGCCGGCCTCACCGCCCTGGTCTGTCTGGTCGCGCTGGCGACGGTGAGCGTCTTCGCCGGCCGGCTCGCCCACGCGATCGACGCTGCCAGCCAGCAACTGCGCCAACTCGCCAAGATCGACCCGCTGACCGGACTGCCCAACCGCCGCGCGTTCAACGACCTGCTCCAGGCACTGACGCGCGAGGACGACCAGCGGACGCTGGTCGCGGTGATCGACATCGACAATTTCAAGGACATCAACGACGGTCTCGGACACGGTGTTGGCGACCACCTGCTGAAACAGCTGGGAGAACGCTTCACCCGGGAAACCGCGCTGGGAGCGGAGGTCCGGATCTTCCGCCTCGGCGGTGACGAGTTCGGCCTGATTGCCACGCTGTCCGCACGCGCCGGATCGGGCGAACACCTGCTGCAGGATGTGCAACGCGTGCTGGCCACGCCGATCCGCATCGGCGGTCGGCGTTTCCAGCTCGCCGTCAGTATCGGCGCCTGCGTGACACCGGATGACGGCCGCGATCCCGATGAGCTGTTTCGCAAGGCCGATACGGCCATGTACGAGATCAAGCGCAACGGCAAGAACTCCTACTGCCTCTACAACCCCGGCCTCGAGCGGGAGCACCAGGAGCGTTACGAACTGATCCGCGATCTGCGGGAAGCCATCACCCGCGGAGAGCTTTCGGTCGCCTATCAGCCGATCGTGAACCTGCGCTCCGGACAGATCGACGGCGCGGAAGCCCTGCTGCGCTGGCGACACCCCGGCCGCGGATGGGTTTCGCCCGGCGTGTTCATCCCGCTGGCCGAGGAAGCAGGGCTGATCCAGTCGATCGGGCACTGGGTGCTGATGGAGGTTTGTCGCCAGATCACCGACTGGACCGATCACGGCGAACCGCCTCTGACGGTCTCGGTCAATCTGTCGGTCAAGCACCTGCTGGAGCCCGATTTCGTGCGCCAGTTACAAAAAGCACTGACCGAAACCGGCGTACCTCCGAGCCAGCTGAAACTCGAGATCACCGAAAGCGTGCTCGGCGAGTCCTTCGACGCGGTCGCGGCACGGCTGTCCCATATCCGCACCATGGGCGTACGACTGTCGGTGGACGACTTCGGCACGGGCTACTCGTCGCTGGCCTACCTGCCGGCATTCCCGGTGCAGGAGGTCAAGATCGACAAGAGCTTCGTGTCGCGACTGCCCGGCGACGGCGCACCCATCGTCGACGCCATCATGCGCCTGGCCGAGAGCTTCGGATTGCAGGTGGTGGCCGAAGGCGTCGAAACCCGCACCCACCTCGACTGGATACGGGAGGCGGGCTGCGCCCGTGCGCAGGGCTTCCTGTTCTCGCCCGCCGTGCCACCCAACGAATTCGTCGCGTTTCGCAACCGGTTTCGCATGGCGGCGTTTCTCCCCTCCGAACCCGCGCTGCGGGCGGTCTCCAGCCCACGGGACCAGCAGGGCTGACGCGCGCCCCGATGCGCGGTGGCAAGTGTGAGATCATGCGCTCTCGATGTCGGGGAAGCACATGGCAAAGGGACCCAAGCCGGGGAACAAGGGGACCTCATCGCCTCCCATTGTCGCGATTGGAGCGTCCGCGGGCGGACTGAGCGCCTACGAAGAGTTCTTCAAGACCGCACCGAGCCGGATGGGCATGGCTTTCGTGCTGATCCCGCATCTGGACCCGCATCGTCACAGCCTGATGGTCGAGCTGGTGGGCAAGTACACGGCGATGCCGGTCACCCAGGCCACGGACGGCATGACGGTTGCCCCCGATCATGTCTATGTGATCCCGCCGAACCGGTATCTGTCCATCTCCGACGGTGTCCTGCACCTGCACCAGCCGCAGGAACAGCGCGGCGCGCGCATGGCCATCGATTTCTCGTTCCGGTCGCTGGCGGAAAGCGAGCGCGAACGCGCGATCTGCGTGCTGTTCTCCGGTACCGGAACCGATGGCACACAGGGGCTGAAGGCAATCAAGGGCAATGGCGGCATGGCCATGGTGCAGGAACCCAAGAGTGCCCAGCACGACGGCATGCTGGTCTCCGCGATCCGCACGGGCGTTGTCGATTTCGTGTTGCCGCCGGCCGCGATGCCGGAGGTGCTGCGCCAGTACATCCAGCATCAGTACATTCGCGCGGCGGACACGGAATCGTCCGCACAGTCGCCGGATGACCAGATCGAAGCCGTGCTATCAGTGGTCCGGGCACGCACCAAGCACGACTTCCGCAAGTACAAGCGCGGCACGGTCGCCCGCCGAATCCAGCGGCGCATGGGACTGCGGCAGCTGCACCGGATAAGCGACTACATCACGCTGCTCAAACGTGATCCGAACGAGGTCACGCAGCTGTTCGACGATCTGCTGATCGGCGTGACCCAGTTCTTCCGCGAGCCCGAGTACTTCGAGGCACTGGAAAAGGAGGTGATCGAACGTCTGCTCGCCAAGCCGGACGACCAGCCGATTCGCGTCTGGGTCCCCGGCTGCTCCACGGGCGAGGAGGCCTACAGCATCGCCATCGCGATCACCGATGGCGCGTCGAAGGTGGGTCGACCGCTGAACCTACAGATCTTCGCCACGGACATCGACGAGCGCGCGCTGGCGACCGGACGCACCGCGGTTTATCCGGAAAGTATCGCCGGCGACGTGTCCGAGGGACGGCTTCGACGCTACTTCACCGGCGAGGATCACAGCTATCGCGTCAGCAAGCACGTGCGCGAAACCGTCGTCTTCGCCCGGCAGGACCTGATCAACGACCCACCGTTTTCACGCCTGGACCTGATCTCCTGCCGAAATCTGCTGATTTATCTCGACACCGACCTGCAACAACGGGTGCTGTCGCTGTTCAGCTTCGCGCTGAACGACGAAGGTTTTCTCTTTCTCGGCGGTTCGGAAACCATCGGCAGGGCGGAGAAGCTGTTCCGCGCCGTGGACAAGCGGGCGCGGATTTTCCAGCGCGTGCAGGGTGCCACGCTGTTCGAACGCTCCAGCTTTCAGACCATGCGACACCAGGTGCCGCAGGAGCCTGCGGACCCGGAGCTCCAGCCCGCCGAATCCCCGTTGGGAACCGACATGCTGGCGCCCTATGTCCAGGGCCTGCTGCTGGAGCGCTACGTCCCGGCCTCGGTCGTGGTCACGGAGCACTTCGAGGTGGTCCAGATCTTCGGCGCCACGGGAGACTACCTACAACTGCCGAACGGGCCGCCAAGCAATGACCTGCTGACGCTGGCCCGCCGAGGCCTGCGCGTGAAGCTGCGACAAATCGTCCGGCAGGCGCTGTCCGAGCGACAGCCGATCACCGTTAGCGGCCGTATCCAGGACGGGCCGGTCAAGCGCACGCGAATCACCGCCAGTCCGCTGGAGCACCCTCGGATCGAGGAGCGGCTGTGCCTGATCAGCTTCTCCCCGGAAGACAGCCTCGACACGAGCGACGACGCCGCCACCGGACTGAACCTGGAGGATGACAGCGCCATCGCCCAGCTGGAAAACGAGCTGAAGTCCACGCGCGAAGACTTGCAGGGCACGATCGAGGAGCTGGAAACCGCGAACGAGGAGCTCAAGACCTCGAATGAAGAGGCGATGAGCATGAACGAGGAGTTGCAGTCCTCGAACGAGGCACTGGAAACCTCCAAGGAAGAACTGCAATCGCTCAACGAAGAGCTGTCCACGGTCAACAGCGAGTTGCAGGACAAGCTCGACGAACTGGAGAAGACCAACAACGACCTGGGCAACCTGCTGGCCAGCACCGATTTCGCCACGCTGTTCCTGGACCCGGTGGGCCGGATCAGACGGTTCACGCCGTCCGCCACGCGACTGTTCAATCTGATCCAGACCGATGTCGGCCGCCCGATCGACGACATCGCCAACCGACTGCGGGTTGCCGCGCCGCTGCTTCCGGACATCGAAACCGTCGCCCGCGACGAGCAGCCGATCGAGGACGAGGTTCAGGACATCGACGGCGCCTGGTATATCCGCCGGGTGATGCCTTATCGCACCGCCGTCAACCGCGTCACCGGCGTAGTCGTCACCTACTCGGAGGTTACCGCGCTGAAGAATGCGGAGGCCGGTCTTCGGCGCAGCGAGGCCCGTTATCGCGCGCTATACGACGACAACCCGACGATGTTCTTCACGCTCAACGCCAAACTGGAGATCGAGTCGGTCAACGCCTATGGCGCAGAGCAACTCGGCACCACGGCCGATGAACTGCAGGGCGCTGATTTCGCCGCGCTGAGCGGGAGCCCCGCACGCACGCGCAGCCTGCTGCTAAGCGTTCTCGATTCCGGTGACGGCATCGAACGCTGGGATGCGCGCCTGTCCGGTCGCAACGGCAAGATACTGTGGGTACGCAGCATCGCCCGCGCCGTCACGGTCGACGACGAACCCACGCTGTACGTGCTGTGCCAGGACCTGACCTCGGAAAAGCATCTGTCCGACCAGCTGGAGTTCCACGCCACCCACGATGCGCTCACCGGCCTGCTCAACCGTCGCGAGTTCGAGGCGGTGCTGCGGCGTATTCTGCGGAATCATCGGCCCGGAACCGCCGCGCACGTGCTGGCGCAGGTGGATTTGTCCAATTTCAAGCTGATCAACGACTCCGCCGGACACGATGTCGGGGACGCGGTGCTGCGACAGTTCGGAACGCTGCTGCGCCAGCACACTCGTGGCCGCGATGTCGTCGCACGGCTGGGCGGTGACGAGTTCGGCATCCTGATGGAATATTGCCCGGTGGACGAGGCCAGGCGGGTCACCGACGGCATCCTGCGCACGCTGAAGGACCAGCCCATCGAGGTCGACGAACACAGTTTCACGCTGGAGTGCTACATCGGCATCGTCGGCATCGACGACCATGACGTGGAGGCCGAGGAGGTACTCCGCCGCGCGGACGTCGCCAGCTATGTCGCACGTAGCGAAGGCCCGGGCTCGGCGCGGGTCTTCGACGAAGCCGACACCAGCGATGCCCGTCGGCGAACCGAAATGCACTGGGCGAAGCTGATCCGGGACGCCATCAGCAACAATGCCATTCGCCTTGCCTGCCAGCCCATTGTCGCCTCAGCCGAGAATCGGGTCGTCGGCCTGGAAATGCTGCTGCGTGTCGATACCCCGAAAGGGGAACCGCCCGTCGACACCGGCGCACTGATCGCCGCCGCCGAACTCTATGGCCTGGCGCCCGATGTCGATGTCCACGTCACGCGCACCGCGCTGGCGCAGCTCGAAACCAATCTCAGCCGCATTGCCGACCTGGAGTTCGTGTCCATCAACCTGTCCGGGCAGACACTGGGACGCAGCGACTTCGCCGACAAGGTGCTGGAAATGATCGGCCAGAGCCGCGTACCAGCCAACAAGCTCTGCTTCGAGATCACCGAGACGGCGACCATCTCCAACCTGGAACGGGCCAGCCAGTTCGTGCGGCAATTGCGCAGCCACGGCTGCCGCGTGGCGATCGACGATTTCGGTAGCGGCCTGGCGTCGTTCCACTACCTGAAGTCGCTGCCCTGCGACCTGGTCAAGATCGACGGCAGCTTCGTCCGCGACATGTTGATGGACCAGGCCAGCCGGGACCTGGTGGCGGCGATCGACGGCATCGCCAAGTTGCTGGGTGTGCGCACGGTGGCCGAATACGTCGAGACGCAAGCCATCGATCAGGAAGTGCAGCGCATCGGCGTGGACTATCGGCAGGGGTTGCTGTTTCCCGCCGCGACCGATCTCTCCTCGGCGCTGGATCAGCTCGAGGCATCCAGCCACTCCCTGCAAACCGACAGGTAGTCGCGAACGCGCTTGCGAGCCTCGCTGAGAAACTGGCGGGTCGCGCCCGGGGAACGGCCCAGCAGTTCACCGATCTCCGGTGCCGTGAACTGCTCGACGCTGGCCCACAGCAAGGCCTGCGCGCCGGCCGGGTCCGTGGCCGAATAGGCGGCGAACTGCCGGCGTACGCAGTCGTCGAGATGCACGCCCCGAGCGGTCGGATCCTCGCCGGGCTCGGTCCCGTCCCAGTCACCCGCGGCCACGGCCACGGCTGCCGGAGTGGTCTTCCGACGCCAGTCCAGCCACTGGGACTGCGCCACCGACCAGATCCAGGCTCGGGGTTGCTCGACCCGAGCGCCCCGATCCAGGGCGCGGACCAGACGGACGAAGCTGTCCTGGCAAAGCTCGTCGGCGTCGGCCGGTGAAGCCCCGCGACGGCGGAAGTAACCACGAAAACGCACGGCGTAAAGCGCGTAAAGGTCAGCGATGCCCTGACGCCGGGGCGCACCGCCGGATGCGATTCTGCGCAGGCAGTCGGCCTCGTCGGTGCTCACTGCGTCGCCCCCGCGACCCACCGGCGGACGATGGCCTGCCCCGCGGCGTCCAGGCGCGGAATCTCGCTGCCCGCGGGCAGCGCGGCGATCCAGCGTTCCCGCGCGTCGGCATCCGTCCAGCGCAGGCGCAGCGCATCATGCTGATTGTCCGCCAGCCAGTCGGCGTCGACCCCGTCCAGCGCATCCAGCGCCGCACGCAGCGCGTCGAGATCGACGGCCTCGTTCGCCGGCAGCACCACGACCGGTGGCGGCGCGGCGAATGCGCTGAGTGCTTGCGACCTCATCTTCTCCCGTTGCGCCAGCCGCAGGTCCTGCTCATGTTCCGCGAGCAACGCCTCCTCCTCCGCGGCGCCGGCGGTGGCATGCTCCTCGGAACGGCCTGCCTGCGGCGATGACAACGCCCGGACGCGGGGAGCGGGTGGAGGCGACGCGACATCGGCCGACGGCTCCGGCGAACTGGGTGTCGCCTCGACGATTTCCGCTTCCGCGGCCCGCCGGGCCGCCATCGCCGGATCAGTCTCGACATCGGGCACCGGTGCGGACGATGGCGCGGCGTCCATGTGATCGGCACGACGCAGACCCTGCTCGGGCAGCATCCACCAGCCCAAGGACACCGCGAGCATCAGCGACGCGGCCACCGCCAGCCAGCGGGGCCGGTGGCGAGTTGGTGGCGCCGCCCGCAGCAGGCCCTCGGATTCGAGGCGGTTCAGCAATCGGCGCAGCCCCAGCTCGTCCTCCCGCGGCGCATCGACGTCATGCAGCACGGCGATCAAAGACTGATCCAGGGGATCATCCACACCGCCGCGCGCGCGGCCCGCGAGCTGGTCCAGCCAGTGGTCGATGTCGTCAGCCATGACAGCGGATTATCACCGAACCTGAACGCGGGCCTGTTCCACCGCCCCTCGCTTCACGGGTTGATAGTCGCGCCCCATCCGCAGAGCCTCGGGTCCGCTCGCGAGCAAACCGGCCTGGCGCACCAGCCCGACGAACTCGTCCCGGGCCGGATCATCACTGCTTCGGGCCAGTTCCTCGGCACGGCGCAGCACAGCATCCAGCGTGGCCTGCCCCGCATGCTCGGACTGACGCAGCAACAGGCCGAATTCGGCAACCGACGCCGCCCATCGCAAGTCATCGGACGCACGCTCCAGCGCAGGTGCATCGGCGCTGACGGTCTGGCGCAGTTCGGTGCTGGCGCCACCCTCCGGTTGCTTGTAGCGCGCCTTCACCAGCATCCATTCGTCGCCGCGCCGACCGGTGCGCGTCGCTTCGCGGCTCTGGTAGCGCAACGCATCGGGTTCGGCGGTGTCGGCGCCAACCGGAACGATCTCGTACAACGCCGTCACGCGCTGACCGGCACCGACATCACCGGCGTCCTTGCGATCGTCCTTGAAATCCTCCGCCGCCAGGGCCCGGGTCTCATAGCCCAGCAGACGGTAGCTGGCCACGCGCCGCGGGTTGAACTCCACCTGCAGCTTCACGTCCTTGGCCACGGTGACCAGCGTGCCCTGCAGCTTCTCCACCAGCACGCGCCGCGCCTCCAGGTCGGTGTCGATGTAGTAGTAGTTGCCGTCGCCGTGGTCGGCCAGGCGGTGCATCCGTCCGTCCTGGTAGTTGCCAGTGCCGAAGCCCAGCACGGTGAGGTAGATGCCCTGATCGCGCCGCTGCTCGATGAGCCGCACCAGCTCGCCCTGACTGGACGCACCGACGTTGAAATCACCGTCGGTGGCCAGGATCACCCGGTTGTTCGCATCCTCGTCGAACTGCTCGCGGGCGATCCGGTAAGCCAGATCGATGCCCTGCGCACCCGCCGTGGAACCGCCGGCCTGGAGATTGCCGATCGCCTGGTACAGCGCCGACTTGCGGTCGCCGCGCGTGGCCGGCAGCGCGAGACCCGCCTGACCGGCGTAGGTGACGATGGCGACGGAATCGTCCTCGTCCAGTTGCTCGACGAGCTGGCGGAACGCGCGTTGCAGCATCGGCAGCTTGTCGGCCGCCTGCATCGACCCCGAGGTATCAATCAGGAACACCAGCCGGTTCGGCCGGTCGCGCAGGGCTTCGGGCGCCTGCGCGGCCACTTGGACCATCGCCAGCAGATGACCATCCGCCCATGGTGCGTGGCTCAGTTCGGTGCGCATGCGAATCGGGTGGCGCCCATCCACCGGCAACTCGCTGTAGTCGAAATAGTTGACGAGTTCCTCGATGCGTACGGCGTCGACCGGAGGCCTGCGACCGGCGTTCAGCAAGCGGCGGAGGTTGGTGTACGACGCCGTGTCCACATCCAGACCGAAGGTGGACAGCGGCGTGACCCGAGGATCGTGGAACCGGTTCTCGCTGATCGCCTCATAGCCCTCGCGGTTGAACGGAACGGCCGGTGGCATGGGCGTCGGCACCATCATCCGCGCCATGCTGTCCTGCGCCGAAAGCGCATAGCTGCTCGAGGCCTGCTTGCCGCGGGCGAGCTGGCCAGCGGCGCGGACCGCCTCCTCGCGAACCTCGGGCGCCGCCGGGGGCTCGGGGCGAGTGGCGACGGTCGCCATATCGGTGTCGGCGTCATGTTCGACCGTTGTGCGGCGGTCCGTACCGCCCGCGCAGGCCGCCAGCCCAACCGCGACCGCCGTGCCCATCATCAAAATGCCTGCGACCCGCTGCTTCATCGTGAATCTCCTGTTTCGCTGTTCTCGGAAAGCACTGCTTGCTTCACACCCGGATAGACGCAGCGGGGATGGAAAGTGTCAGGGTCGGCGCCGGTCGCGCTGCGCAAGCGCGCAGACCGGCAGCGGCCCGCTGGCGCTCAAGGCGCCGCCAATCGGCGCCGGGAGCCACAATCGCCCGGCAAAAACGCCGTCAGATCAAGCGCTTCCGATCAATTTATAAAAACAATCAGACCCATAAAAACGATTGTCTTGCCCTATTGCTCTGAGGTTTGTAGCGTTCGACTCCCCCAACGGAACACCCAACGCAACAAGGAGAGAGGAATGTCCCTGATCAACACGACGGTCCAGCCGTTCAAGGCCACCGCATTCCAGGCAGGCGAATTCGTCGAAGTCAGCGAAGAAACGTTCAAGGGCCAGTGGTCCGCCATCGTTTTCTACCCGGCCGACTTCACCTTCGTCTGTCCGACGGAGCTGGAAGACCTGGCTGACCTGTACGACCAGTTCAAGGCGATCGGCGTCGAAATCTATGGCGTGTCCTGCGACACCCATTTCGCGCACAAGGCCTGGCACGACACCTCAGACGCCATCGGCAAGGTGAAGTACCCGCTGATCGGCGATCCCACCGGCCAGCTGGCCCGTGCGTTCCAGGTCATGATCGAAGAAGAAGGCATCGCCCTGCGCGGCACCTTCCTGATCAACCCGGAAGGCGAGATCAAGCTCTGCGAAATCCACGACAACGGCATCGGCCGTAACGCCGAAGAGCTGCTCCGCAAGGTCAAGGCCGCCCAGTACGTGGCCGCCCACCCCGGCGAAGTCTGCCCGGCCAAGTGGAAGGAAGGCGAAAAGACGCTGACCCCGTCCCTGGACCTGGTCGGCAAGATCTAAACGGCGCCGCCGAAGATCGATCGGCAGGTCGGCTCCGGCCGACCTGCCACCCGAATTCGCGGCTGGCTGTTGCGACAGCCGGCCAGACCGACGGACGGAAGCGCGCGTAACGCCGCTGCTTCCCGAATGAGAGGAACGACGAGATGTTGGATGATCAGTTGAGAGCACAGCTCAAGCAGTATCTCGAGCGACTGTCGCGGTCGGTCGAAATCACTGCCTACACCGACGATGGCGACCGCTCCAAGGAGATGCTGAGTTTCCTGGGTGAGCTGAAGAGCGCCTCGGACAAGATCACCGTCAGCAGCGGAACCGACAGCGACAAGCGCATTCCCAGCTTCGCGATCGGCACGCCGGACGCCGAAATCCACGTGGAGTTTGCGGGCATTCCGCTGGGTCACGAGTTCACGTCGCTGGTGCTGGCATTGCTGCAGGTTGGTGGCGTCACGCCGAAGCTGAGCGAGGACACCATCGCGCAGATCAAGGCCATCGACGGCACGCACAAGTTCGAGACGTTCTTCTCGCTGTCCTGCCAGAACTGCCCGGACGTGGTCCAGGCGCTGAACGTCATGGCGGTGCTCAACCCGAACATCGAGCACGTGGCGATCGATGGCGCGTTCTTCCAGGAGGAGGTCGAGACGCGTCAGGTGATGTCCGTGCCGGCCGTGTTCCTCAACGGCGAGCACTTCGCCTCCGGCCGGATGACGGTCGACGAACTGCTGGCCAAGATGGACACCGGCGCGGTCGAACGCGAGGCCGAGAAGATCAAGCAGAAGGATCCCTTCGACATGCTGATCGTTGGCGGCGGACCCGCCGGCGCCGCGGCGGCCATCTACTCCGCGCGCAAGGGCATTCGCACCGGCGTCGTGGCCGAGCGCTTCGGCGGTCAGGTCATGGACACCATGGACATCGAGAACTTCATCTCCGTGCCCAAGACCGAAGGCCCGAAGATGGGCGCCGCGCTGGAGCAGCACGTCATGGAATACGACGTGGACGTGATGAAGCTGCAAAAGGCCAGCAAGCTGGTCGAGGGCGACGAGTTCCTGGAAGTGCATCTGGAATCCGGTGCCGCGCTGAAGGCCAAGAGCCTGGTCATCGCCACCGGCGCTCGCTGGCGCCAGATGGGCGTGCCCGGCGAGGAGGACTACCGCAACAAGGGTGTGGCCTACTGCCCGCACTGCGACGGTCCGCTGTTCAAGGGCAAGCGCGTCGCGGTCATCGGTGGCGGCAACTCCGGTGTCGAGGCCGCCATCGACCTGGCCGGCATCGTCGCCCATGTGACGCTGCTGGAGTTCGACAGCAAGCTGCGCGCCGACGCCGTGCTGCAACGCAAGCTGCTGAGCCTGCCGAACGTGGACGTGCTGACCTCCGCGCAGACCACCGAGGTGTTCGGCGATGGCCAGCGGGTCCAGGGCCTGAAGTACAAGGACCGGAACACCGACGAGATCCACACGGTGGAACTGGAAGGCGTGTTCGTGCAGATCGGCCTGCTGCCCAACAGTGAATGGCTCAAGGGCACGCTGGACCTCACCGACCGCGGCGAGATCATCATCGACGACCGTGCGCAGACCTCGATGCGCGGCGTGTTCGCGGCCGGTGACGTCACGACGACGCCGTACAAGCAGATCATCATCGCAATGGGTGGCGGCTCCACCGCCGCGCTCAGCGCGTTCGACCATCTGATGCGCAGTTCAGCCCCTGACGACGCGCAACAGCAGGCGGCGTAACCCCATCGGTCACGTCACCTGACAGACCCGGAGCCGCGTGGCCCGCCCGCTCCGGATCGAAACCGCCCGCCCGTGCATCCATTCCTCTCGTGCACGGTGCGGGCTTTTTTGTGCGACCGGAGCCTCGGCCTAGTCGTCGTGCCCGGACTTGTGGCCCCGACCCGATTCACGCCAGGCGCGGTCCCTGCTGAGCCACTCCTGTTCGTCGGACATCGATTCGTGGAACAGCGATGTCCGAAGCAGCTCGTCCATGCGCCGGTGCAGACGGTCCACCTCGGTCTGTTGCCGTCTCTCTGATTGCCGGGTTCGTTGCTGCTTCATGGATCCTGGAGCGTATTGACGGGCTGACGGCATGACACCGGAATCAGGGAAGACTAAGCGTCCGACCCGCGCCTGCCGAACGCTGTACGACCCATTCGGGGGGATGTTCCAGTCCCCGGGCACGGCCACAATCCCGGCCGATGTCCGGATTCGGCTCCGGAAGCCGTTCTGTATGGAACTCGCCACCGGAGCAATGGATATGCAGCACGCCTTCATGTACAGGGACCGTGACAATCGGGTCGTGGTTGTGGAACGCACACCCCACGCATTCGAGCGCGTGGATCAGGCTCGTGCCCTGACGCCCATGTTCGACGGACAGCCCGTCCCGCGGCTGATCGTGGACGCCTTTCTGCGCCAGTTCGGCGGTTTGCACGTCACCGGGTTCGGCACCGAAACCGTCGAACCCGAGGACCGTGCGCTCGCGACCGTATCAGGCTGAGCCGGTCGAACCCTGCTGGAACACCGGCCAGGTGTCGACGATCCGTCCGCCCTCATGGACGGCGATGTCGCCGAACTGCAGGAACACGAACTCGCTCTGGTGTGGGCGCAGGAAGATGTGATCACCCACCGCGAGCTTCACCGCATCCGAGCCGTTGACCATTTCCTGATTGGTCGAGTGGCCCCAGATCGCGTTGCGTTGCAGGCCGGGCGGCGACACCGTGTCCGCATGCCAATAACCGCCGTAGATGAAGAATGTCTGCTGCTGATTCGGATCCCAGGCCTGGAACAGGCCGGACAGCCCTTCCAGACCGGGCAGGCGTACGCCATCGAGTTGCTTGAGCACGGGCGTGGCGATGAATGACGCCGGCTGATGATCCGCCAGGGTGCTGGTGTCGAAATCGGTGGGCTTGACCAGCCCCGACCCCATCGCCAGCTCGTTGCAGGGCGCGGAGTCGTCGTACAGCTCGTAGGTGCTGCTGCCGCCCATGTTGAGCGTCAGGACATCTTCGTCGAACGCGGAACCCAGCACCTCGCGGGCGGTGGACACGCAATCCGAATAAAAGGCCATCGCATCGGCGAGCGCGGCTTCGGGCCCGCCCATCAGCTCCGGCATCTTCGACGCGTGCGCCTCGTAACCCATGAAGCCCGAAAACCGGACGGCCGGATCCGAATGCATGGCCTGAATGGCCTCGGCCACGTCCCGTGTCGACGTGAAGCCACCGCGGTGCAGCCCCACATCCAGCTCGATGTTCAACTGCATCGGACCCGCGCCCTGCGCGGCCCGCGCCGCCGCGATCTCGCGGTAGTCCCGCACACGCTGCGGCGTGTCCACCAGCCATTCGATCTGGGCTGACACATCGAACGCACCGGGCTGATGCCCGGTGAAGAAGCGGTCCACCGCCCCCACCGGCATCGGCTTGCCAAGCAGCAGACGCGAATCCGGCATCGCCGCGGACAGGATGTCCAGATGCGGCTGGTGGAACACCATCAGGCGGTCGGTGCCGGTCGCCTCGCGGATACGCCTGATCAGCTCGACGCTGGGCAGCGACTTGGCGACGATGCGGTAGGCCATGGACGACGGCAGGTGGGACTTCAGCCGTTCGATGTTGGCGTCCAGCCTGGCGCGGTCGATCACCAGGGTCGGCTGCATCAGGCCGGCTTCGCGCAGAGCCTGCTGGATGCCGCCGAAGTAGTCGTCATGCCCGCCCCGGCCATGATCACGCGGTTTCTTCGCCGCACCGATGGCAATCGGCGCCACGACACAGCCGGCGAGCAAGGCGCGGCGTTTCCAGTTGACCTCCCGATCAGCCACGACCAAACAACTCCCTCAAATATCCGTTGAGCATGCGGCCCTGCGGATCCAGTTTCGCCTGCATTGCGACAAAGTCGTTGAAGCGCGGATACCGCTCGGCCAGCGTCTCCGGCCCCAGCGTGTGCATCTTGCCCCAGTGCGGACGACCGCCCAGCGGCTGGTAGATCGGCTCCACGTCACGAAACAGCGGCAGCGGATCCTCCTCGTAATAGCGATGCACCGCTATCGACCCGGAGGTCGCGTGACCCTGGAACGGGCTCAGCCAGGCATCGTCGCCCTTGACCACCCGGATTTCCATCGGGAAGAAGACGCCGGGATGCTTGCGCTCCAGTGTCTTGCGCACCTCCATGACGGTCGGCAGCAAGGCCTCGCGCGGCAGGTGGTACTCCATCTCGTTGAAGCGCACGGCGCGGCTGGACGGAAAGATGCGATACCAGACATCCACCGCTTCCTCGGGCTGGTAGTCCTGCATGGCCATGTTCAGCAGCCAGCGCCGCGCCGACGGGAACCAGGACAGCAGGTCCCGCAGCTTTTTCAGATCCATGACCGCGTCGTTGTCCTGCTCCGGACCACGCGGCTGGACCGGTTCATCGGTCGGATCGATGGTGATGGCAATCCCGTAATCGCCATGCGGCACGCAATACATCTCGAAGCTGTGGTGCTCGGCGGCCAGCGTGTCGAAGCGGTCGACCAGCGAGGCGAAATCCTCGACCCAGACCCGGCGCTTCATGCGCACCGTGGGCACGTTCTGCAACGTGACCCGGGTCAGAACGCCCAGGGACCCCAGCGAGACCTGCGCCGCCTGAAAGACGTCCGGATTCTGCTCGGCGGAGCAATCGATGATCTCGCCGGTGGGGGTGACCAGCCGCAGCGCGGTCGCCGCGGTGTGCAACGCGCCAAGCCCGGCGCCGGTGCCATGCGTGGCCGTGGCCATCGACCCGGCAAGGGTCTGGGCGTCGATGTCCGGCATGTTGATCAGCGCCTGCCCGGCCTCGTGCAAGGGCTCGCCGAGGCGGCCCAGCTTGGTTCCGGCCCCGACCACGGCCGTCATCGCCTGGTCGTCGGATTCGATCAGCCCGCTGAAATGGCGCAACGAGACGATGGTGTCGTCCGTGGGCACCAGCGGCGTGAACGAATGCCCGGAACCCACCGGTCGCACGGTGCCCTGCGTCGACGTCAGCAGTTCGGCCAGCGCGGTTTCCGTTTCGGGCGCGACACGCTGGCTCGGCAGACTGGACTGGTAACCGGACCAGTTCTGCCAAGGAAGCAGACGCTCGCCATCCGGCCCGGTCCTGGGAGCCGGCGGCTGCGGCATGTTGGCGGCGCCATAGTCATCGCAGCCGGCCAGCGGCGTTACGGCAACCGCCGCGCCGCCGACGAGAAAGTCACGCCTTTTCACGCTCCATCCTCCTGTGGTGGAGTGGCCATGAACTCGATCAGCGCCCGCAGTTCGGACTCGGAGCAGTCGGAACAAAGGCCCATCGGCGGCATGCCCTTGAAACCGGTGATGGTGTGTTCCACCAGCACGTCCAGGCCCTTGTCCAGACGCGGCTTCCACGCCGCCAGGCTGCCCGTCATCGGCGCCCCCGAGTTGCTCGCCGCGTGGCACGCCCGGCAGCTGGACCGGTATTGATCGGCCAGCGCCGGATCCTCCGGTGCCAGCGACAAGGCCTTGGCGATGGAAATCCCCGGCTCGGAGCCACCCTGCCCGCAGGCGGTGAGCACGAGGGCCAAAACACCCAGCAAAAACAAGCGGTTCAAGATCAACCTTCCCTTGCGCGTCGTGAATTGAGTAACGGTGCCCGCAGTACGCCGTAATCATGCCAGCAGAACACGACGTGACCGAATGTGACACGCGAGTAGGGTCAATTTACGACTATCCACCGACCGCGCGTGGACTATGGTGCCAAGGGGCGGAGGCACTGCAGCAGCCATCGACCACCGCGGCATCAGAACCTCGGACCGATCCAACTCACGACATCTCTGGGAGTGTGCATGAAGCACTTTTCGACCCGTGGAGTGGCGGTTCTGGCACTCGTCTTCAGTACCGCCGCCGGTGCTCAGACCGCCGATCAGGAGCGCCCCTCCGAACCCGAATCGATCGAGACGGAACTCGACCTGATTCCGGTACAGCCAATCGACAGCCCCGAGCAACGCAGTGCCGATGAGCCACCGCGTCAGCTCGAGGAAATGGTGGTCACCGCTCAGAAAACCGAGCAGACCCTTCAGGAAGTGCCGGTCTCGGTCACCGCCATCGACGGCGGATTCATCCAGGCCAGCGGCTCGGCCGATCTCGCCGACGTCTCGCTTTACGTGCCGAACGTGCGCGTCGATGCCGACGACCTCGGCTCGCCGCAGGTGTTCATCCGCGGTTTCGGCACGAACGCGTTCAACCCCAGTTTCGAGAGTTCGGTCGGCTTCGTGCAGGACGAGATCTACTTCGGCCGCCCGGGCTATTTCACCGAGGCCATGTTCGATGTGGACAGCGTCGAGGTGCTTCGCGGCCCGCAGGGCACGCTGTTCGGCAAGAACACCGTGGCCGGCGTGTTCAACGTCATCACCAAGGGTCCGGTCTCCGGTGCCGGCGTCGACGGCCGCGTGTTCTACGGCGAGCACGGCGAACACCGCGTCGAGGCGGGTGTCGGCGGGATGTTCAACGAATGGGTGGGCGGACGCCTCGCGGTGCTCGACCGCGCGCAGGACGGCGAGCTGTACAACCAGCTCCTGCAACGCGACGAGGAGCACCTGGAACAGCAGGCCGCCCGGCTGAAGTTCCGCGTGCTGCCGACCTACGACATCGACAGCGAAATCACCGCCGTCATCTCGGATACCGAAGCCGCGTTCTGGCCGTTCCAGCTGTTCAACCTGGACGAGGACACACGGACCTATCTCGAAGACTTCGATCCGGACATCGAGGACGACCCGAAGAACTTCATCAACTCCGCCGAAACACCGGGCTGGATCGAGAAGGGTTCACGCACCATCGGCTGGAAGACCGAGTGGGCGCACGGGCCGGTCGGCGCGCTCGACGATCTCAACAGCGTGCTGGTGCTCGGTGGCTCGCGGTTCTACATCGACCAGCTCAATGAGCTGGACATCTCACCGGCGAACATCGGCCGGCTGGACAACCACGAGGATCACGACCAGCTCTCCGCAGAGTTCCGTTTTGACGGTGCCGGCCCCGCACCGTTCGGCTGGGGAACGGGCGTCGAGTTCGTCGCCGGTGCGTTCTGGTTCGATTCCAGCTACACCCTGCTGGCGCGGATCCTCGCCGGCGAGGACCTCAGCTCCTACGTGTTCACCGACGACGCATTCCAGCTGATCACCGGAAACGGTGGCGCCAGCAGCCCGCTGACCCTGCTCCGCGGCCTGGGGCCCGCGCTGGTCCCGCTGCTGCAGAACGACTTCTACCAGTTCGACTACACGCAGGACATCAGCTCGGCGGCGCTGTTCGGCCAGATGACCTGGTATCTCACCGAACGCTGGGCGATCACTCCCGGCATCCGCTACAACCGTGAGGAAAAACGCGTCGATTCGGCGGGCACGGCGTTCTGCGAACGAACCGCGCTGTCCGTGATCCCCTGCGTGATGGGGTTGCTGCTGGGCGCGAACGACTACGACCGCGACAACCTGCGCCGGGAGGAATCCGACGTGTCGCCGAAACTCGTCCTGCAGTACTTCAGCGACCACGACGTCAACTACTACGCATCCTGGGCGAAAGGCTTCAAGAGCGGCGGTTTCAACTCGCTGTCCTACACCGGCGATGACCTGGAGTACGAGGCCGAGGAAACCCAGACGGTCGAGGCCGGCATCAAGGGTCGGTTCTTCAACCGCACGCTGCAGGCCAACCTGACGCTTTATCACACCCAGTTCGACAACCTGCAGGTGCTGGCCTTCAACGGCACGTTCTTCGATGTCAGCAACGCGGCCAGCGCCTACTCACGGGGCGTGGAAGCCGATTTCCTGTGGCTGACCCCCTGGGCCCCGCTGGAGTTGATGGGCTCCTTCGGCTGGCTGGACGCCCGCTACAAGGACTACCGCGACGCGCCGGCACCCATCCAGCAAGGCATCGACGCCGAGCAGGATCTCAGCGACCAGCGCATCGCCTTCGCCCCGCGCGCCACGGCAACACTGACGCCGACGCTGACCTTTCCGCTGGGTTCGATGGTGCTGATCAGCGCCGTGGACGTGCTTTACCAGGGCGACCAGTTCGTCGATTCGGATCTGGACCCGAACACCTACGTGCCGGCCTACACCAAGTACGCCGCCCGCATCACGCTGGGTTCGCAGAGTGAACGCTGGTCGATCACGCTGGGCGGCACCAACCTGACCGACGAGCGTGTGCTCAACCAGGTCACCGACACCCCATTCTTCCCCGGCACCTACCAGTCACAGCTGGCCAGCGGTCGACAGTTGTTCGCGGCGCTGAACCTGCAGTTCTGATCACGCGCGGGGCATCGGACGCACGCCGATGCCCCGCGCCACCGCTCAGCCCTGGCGCACCTCGCCGAACGGCCCGGTCACCTCGTAGGTGATGCCGCCGGAGAAACGGCCGCCGCGCTGCGAACTGAAGTACAGGCGCGATCCGTCGGGACTGAACGCGGGACCGGTGATCTCCGAGTCGTCCTGACCCACGATCTGCATAATCGGCACGACGGACCCGTCCAAGCCGATCGCGCTGATCCGCATGTCGCCGCCGTCCTCCGCGACGATCAGGTCCCGCGAAGGACCGAACACCACGCAGTTGTCGACACCGCGCAGCGGCGCGTCGTCCCCGCCGTAGGCGTCGTCGTCGTAAATCGGCTCCAGGGTCTGGTTCACGCAGTGATACGCCCACACCCGATTGCCGGACTTGCAGGTGAAGTAGACGATATCGTCGATGTACCAGATGCCTTCGGCACCGGCGAACACGGTCGCCTCCGGATGGCGGTTGGAGGCCTGCGGCCGGTCGGGCGCGAGCGCATCGACCCACTGCACCGCCACCGGGTCGGCGTCGAACGGGATATCGCGCGAATCGGCGACACCAGGGACCACCATCACCTGGAGCACGCCGTCTTCCAGGGCGGGCCGTTCGGCAGCCGCGGGCCAGTCGGATTCGCTGGGCACGAAGCGGTAGAACGTGGCGTCGCCCGAATCCTCGGTCAGGAACAGCTGACGGCGCAGCGGATCGACCGCGACCGCCTCGTGATCAAAGATGCCGAGCGCCGGACGGGCGCGGGCATCGAGAACCCCGCCAAACGGATCGCACTCGTGCACGCGACCGGTCGGAATTTCCTCGCAGGACAGCCAGGTGCCCCAGGGAGTCGGACCGCCGGCGCAGTTGATGATCGTGCCGGCGAGGATCTGGTAGGCATCGACGACATTGCCATCGGCATCGAAACGCAGCGCGCCGACACCCCCGGGCACCGACTCCGAATTCGATACGTAAACCCAGCCACCGTCGGCGGCGGGAAAGGTCGCACCTCCGTCCGGAAACGTGTGCCAGTTGTATCCCAGCAGCGGGCCCAGAATCGGGTCCAGCAGGTCGCCGACCACCGGGAAGCCGGCCTCGGCAATGATTCGTGCGGAGAACCCGTCGGGCAATCGCACGCCGTTGGCATCCGGTTCGCCCAGCGCTCCGAGCTTGGTCAGGGAAGGCGCCAGCACCGTGCCGCCCGGCCCCGAACCACCTCCCCCGCTGCAGCTCCACAGCAGTGGGCCAGTCACGGCCAGGCCGGACGTGGCCAGGCTGTGACGCAGGAAGTCGCGTCTTGAAAGCCGCATGGGGGCCGATCCACCGGCGCGGTGGGGCAATGGTCTGATCATCAAATCACTCCTGGAAATCGCGTTCGTCTGTCCGGTCGGAGGGATCGCCCCACCCGGCGTATCCGGAGCATGCCGCGCGGAAGACGCCTGTCGTCCGCGCAAGCAACGGGCTCCGATTCACAAAAAGTGGCGCCGGATCAGATCGACGGGATTCCCTGCCCAAAAATCATTTTTATTCTTTTATTTTCAGATGCTTGATCAGCACCCGACGCCAAGAGACCACGCAGTCTCTCGGAACAAAATGACAGATTGATGACGATCTGAACATAAGCATGATTACAAGCCCATTCACGATCAAATCAACAGCGCTGACTGTCTATTCAAATCCATATTTATCAATTGGTTGCAGAGTATATTATTCCCATAGAACTCATATTTAACGCCTTCTTCATCCGCTGGTCGGGCGACATGCCTCTTCCGTCTTGCGAGAGGCAGACCGGGGCCGGCGGGGCGTGTTCTGCTCTCGGCACTGATGCGGGGCAGGGAGTGCCTCGCTCGCATCATCCATGACGATCCACACCAGCGCCTGGCACCGATGGCGCTCAAGGCAATGTGCGGGTCGTCTCACCCGGTTAATTCCGTACCCGCGTTTGGCAGGGAGGCTAACGCCATGCAACGAGTCCTGTATCCGGCCCTGGGCCTGATCGCACTGACCACATCAACCCAGGCCATGGCGGACACCTCCGCCTGGTCCAGCTATGCGGCCGTGCTCGGTCAGTACATCGTGGCCGACGACGACCGTGCGGCCACCGATGTGGACTATGGCGGCGGCATCGGCTTCCTGGTCGGCGCCATGTTCGACCGCGACGGTGGCCTGGGCTTCGAGGTGAACGTCGATCTGGACACCTTCGAGACCGGCAGCACCACGGCAACGGATTTCTATCGCTACGGCCTTGGTGTCGACGCCATCTACTCCTTCGGGGATCGCGAATCGCTGACCCCCTTCGTGCTCGCAGGCATCGGGGGTGGGTTCAACGATGTGCTCCCCGATGACGAGGACGGCCTGACCGCAACCGGTCGCGTCGGCGTTGGCGTGGTCACCGCTCCGCTGTTCCGGGACTTTCCGGTCAAGGTGCGGGCGCAGGCGCTGTACGGCTACGACGACCTGGACGACGGGTTCTGGGAACCGGAGGTCGGCATCGGCGTGGAAATGCCGCTGTGGACCGCACCACCTCCGCCATTGCCACCGGCCAAACCGGAAGTGCAAGTCGTCGAGGTGCCGACTGGCCTGCTGGACGACGACGATGACGGCGTCATCAACGCCCGGGACCGCTGTCCCGGCACCCCGCCGGGCACACGTGTCAACGGCGATGGCTGCGAGTTGCAGGAAATCCTGGAACTCAAGGGCGTGACGTTCGAGTTCAACAAGACCCGCCTGCGCCCGGACGCGCTGAGCCTGCTCGACTGGGCGGTGAAGCTGCTGCATCGCTATCCGGACATGCAGGTGGAGGTCGCCGGCCATACCGACAGCCTCGGCAGCAATGACTACAACCAGGCGCTGTCGGAAGCCCGAGCCCAGGCGGTCGTCGACTACTTCGTGGAAACCGGAGTGCGCGCTGCGCAGATTCGGGCGAAGGGCTACGGCGAAACCGACCCCATCGCACCCAATGACACGGAGGCGGGCCGCGAACGCAACCGCCGCGTGGAACTGCGGGTTCTGAACTGAGGCGCCCCGACGACTGAAGGATGAAAACCATGTCTCATCGAATTTCCGCCCTACTGGCACTCACCCTCTGCACCCCCCTGATGATCGGTCTGTCCGGCTGCGAAGCCGATGCCGACACGACCACGGAGGTCATCGACGGCATCGCGCCGGTCGATCCGGACGATGGCAGCGATGATCCCGGCACCGGCAACGACGACACCGGGTTTCCCAACGCCGGTGAAGCCGGCGGCGCGGTCTACGAGGACGACATCCAGATCGTCGGCGGCGACAGCGGGATGAACTTCGCCTGCTCCGACTCGGCCAGCTGGCCGGAAGGCGTGACGGTGGAAACCGCCGCCTACGGTCTGGTCGGTGGGGTTGTCGTCGATCTGGTCGACGTGCTGGAAGGTGACTCGCTGGCCGACCTGCTGACATCGGTCGGCGATCCCACCTATGTCGCCGACAACACCATGCAGACCGCGTCGGTGTTCACGCTGACCCTGTCGTTGCTCGGAAACACCGTGTCCGCGCTCGGTGAACGCGTCAACATGCCCTCGGTGATCGAAGCCGACGGCAGCAACTACGCCGTGTTCGCGATCTCGTTTCCCGAGAGCCTGCTGAGCCTGGCGTTGTTCAACAGCGTTGAAGTCACCACCTACCTGGATGGCGTGCAGCAGGAAGACCCGGTCACGATTTCCGCGGTGAACCTCGACCTGCTCGGCTTTTCACTGGGCACGGAGAAGTACGCGTACATCGGCCGGCGCGTCACCGAGCCCTATGATCAGGTGGAAATCCGCATGAACGCGCCGCTGCTGTCGCTGGATCTGGGCGACGCGCTGTTCGTGCACGAGATGTGCGTCAAGGGCGAACTGATCCCCGCCGAGGGCTGATCGCGTCAGGCGGGCGGCGCGGTGTCGACCACGCAGGGACACCGCGCCGTCTCCAGCCACCACGCCGCAAGCCCGGGACTGGCGTCATGCCAGTCCAGTTCCGGCAGGCGAAAATCCAGATAGGCGAGCGCGGCCGCCGCGGCAATGCCATCCAGGCGACCGAGTTCCAGTGGTTGGCGCGCGTGCTCCGCATCCAGCGTCGCCACGGCCCGCCGGATCTTGCCGTCCCAGCGATCCAGCCAGTGAGGCGATTGTTCCGTCGGCGGGCGCCGATGCTCGAACACGACACTCACCGCCGCGTCCATCAGCCCGTCCGCCAGCGCCTGACGCCGCATCACGGCCCAACGAAGATCGCCCGATGACGGGATCATCACCGGCGCGTCGGCGAGACTGTCCAGATACTCGCAGATCACCCGACTGTCATAGAGCGGGGTGCCGTCATCCAGCAACAGCGCGGGAATCTTCGCCAGCGGATTGACGCGCAGCAGGTCTTCCGGATCGTCCAGCGGGTTGGACAGCCGCAACTCGACCCGGTCGGCGACACCCTTTTCGAGGGCGAACATCCGCACCTTGCGGGCAAACGGTGAGGTCAACGTGCAAAGCAGTTGCATGGACTCGCTCCGGTGGCTCAGGGCAGCGGCAGGGCGCTACCGTCACGCCAGTGCTCCAGGCGCTGGCGCTGCGGGTTCGGATCCTTGATGAGAGTCAGGTCGCCGCCTCGCGGAAAGGCACGGTCGTACAGCCGGGACAGCCAGAATCGCAGGGCGCTGGCCCGCAGCTCCGCCTCCCAGATCTCGCGTTCCTGGTCGGTGAATGCACGCCTGGCGGCATAGGCTGCCAGCAGTGCCCGCCAGTGCGAGTGGGCCGGCTTCCAGTCCTCGTCGACGCACCAGTCGTTGACGGCGACCGCGACGTCATAGAGAAAGCGGTCGTTGCAGGCGTAATACCAGTCGATCAGTCCGGACAACCGCTCGCCCGCGAACAGGGCGTTGTCGCGAAACAGGTCGGCGTGGATCACACCGGCGGGCAGACCCTCGCGGGGCACTGTCGCCTGAAACGCCAGTTCGTCATCCAGCAATGACCGCTCATCCTGGCTCAGGCGATCACGCAGGGCATCGGCCGTGCGATGCCACCAGTCCACGCTGCGATCCGGCGCCCTGTGACCATCGAAACCCTGCCCCCGGGTGTGCAGCAGCCCCAGGGCATCACCCACCGCCGCGCACTGGGCGGATGAGGGGTCGGCCACGCCGATACCGGCGATCCGTTCGACCAGTGCCGCGGGCTTGCCCAGCAGCGGCTGGTTCAGCGCACCGGACCGGCCGGGTTTCGGCGCGGGAGTCGGTACGCCCGCGGCGTTCAGGTGGGCCATCAGCCCCAGGAAGTACGGCAGCTGCTCGTAGTCCAGGCGCTCGAACAGCGTGAGCACGTACTGGCCCTCGGTGGTGTCGACGAAATAGTTGGTGTTTTCCACGCCCTCGCTGATGCCGTGGAAATTGACCAGTTCGCCCACGTCGTAGCCGGTGAGAAACGGTTCCAGGGATCGACGGGTGACGGGCGTAAAAACGGACATCAGCGCTCCAGCCGCTTGAGAAAAACCTGCATTTCGCGTTCGGCCTGCCGATCGCCCCGGCGGCGCGCGACATCAAGGCCGCGGCTCAGCGTTTCGCGGGCCGCGGCGTCATCGCCGGCTTTCAACTGGGTGCGTCCGAGCAGTTTCCAGGCCGCAGAGTAATCCGGATCGAGCTCCACCGCGCGGCGCAGATGCGCGCAGCCCGCGTCCGGTTCCCCTTCCCTGACCAGCAGATCACCCAGCGTGAACCGCAGCAGCGCGGTGTCCTGACCCGCGGCCAGCGCGGCCTCCAGTCGCTCGCGCAGACTCACCGTCGCCAGAACGCCGGCGTGAAGATCGCCAGCAGCGTGAAGATTTCCAGCCGGCCGAAGAACATCGCCAGGATCAGGATCCACTTTTCCGGCGCACCGAGCGACGCCATGTTGGTCGACACGTCCCCAAGCCCCGGACCCAGATTGTTCAGACAGGCGGCCACCGCCGACCACGCGGTGACCTCGTCCAGCCCGAGCCCCATCAGCGCCAGCATCATCGCGACGAAAATCAGCACGTAGACCGCAAAGAATCCCCACACCGCCTGGATCACCCGGTCGGGCACGCGCTTGGAGCCGACCTTGATCGGCAGCTCCGCGCTCGGGTGCAGCAACTGCATCACCTCGCGCCGGCCCTGGCGCACGATCAGGGAGAACCGGATCACCTTCATGCCGCCGGTGGTTCCGCCCGCACAGCCACCGACGAAGGAGCCGAGCAGCAGCAACATGGGCAGGAAGCTGGGCCACAGCGTGTATTCGGCCGTGGTAAAGCCGGTGGTGGTTCCGATCGAGACGACCTGGAAAATCGAGGCCATGAACGATTCCGGCAGACGCGCGTAGGTCCCCTCCAGATAAAGGTAGGCGGTACCGACCATGGTGACGATCGCGATCGCCAGAAAGAACACTCGGGTCTCCGTGTCTTTCAGATACGCCCTCACCGAGGCCGATCGCCAGGCCATGTAGTGCAGGCCGAAATTCAGCGAACCGAGGATCATGAACACCACGGCGACACCTTCCAGCACCGCACTGTTGTAGTAGCCCATGCTCTGATCGTGCGTGGAGAATCCGCCGGTGGCCACCGTCGACACCGCATGAGAGATCGCGTCGAACCAGGTCATGCCGCCCAGCCAGAAGGCCACGGCGCAGACGGCGTTCAGGCCGATGTAGATCAGCCACAGCGTCTTGGCCGTTTCGGTGATGCGGGGCGTGAGCTTGGCATCCTTCATCGGGCCGGGCGTCTCGGCGCGGTAGAGCTGCATGCCCCCGACGCCCAGCAGCGGGAGAATCGCGACGGCCAGCACGATGATGCCCATCCCGCCCAGGAAGTGGAGTTGCTGGCGATACCAGAGAATCGAGTGCGGCAGCGAATCGATGCCGACCAGAATGGTCGCTCCCGTCGTCGTCAGACCCGATACCGCCTCGAACGCCGCGTCGGTTATCGACAGAAACGGACGCTCGAACAGGTACAGCGGAATTGCCCCGAACAGGCTCAGCACCACCCAGAACAGCACGACCACCAGCATGCCGTCGCGAATCTTCAACTCGCGATGCTTGTGCCGCGCCGGAAACCAGACCACGGCGCCGGTGACCAGGGTGATGATGAAGGCGATGACGAAAGCCGCCACGCCGCCATCCTGAAAGTACAGGCCCACCACGGCCGGGGGCAGCATGCTGATGGAAAACAGCATCAGCAACTGGCCGACGATGCGCTGAACTGGAGAGAAGTCGTCCATCAGGAAAGCATGCTTCAGATGAACGTGACGCCCACCTGAAACAGGCGTTCCACCTTGGGGGTCAGCGCCTTGTCGACAATGAACAGGATCACGTGGTCTTCGGGCTCGATCACGGTGTCATGATGCGCCATCAGCACCTGATCACCGCGCACGATCGCACCGATCGTCGCCCCCTTGGGCAGGTTGATTTCGTCAACCCGACGGCCCACGACCTTGGACGACTTGGGGTCCCCGTGCGCGACGGCCTCGATGGCCTCGGCGGCACCGCGGCGCAGGTTGTGCACGCGCACGACATCGCCACGCCGAACATGGGCCAGCAGGGCCGACACCGTGGACTGCTGCGGCGAGATCGCGATATCCACCGCCCCGCCCTCGACCAGGTCCACGTAGGCCAGCCGGTTGATCAGCGCCATCGCCTTGCGCGCGCCGAGCTGCTTGGCGAGCATCGCCGACAGGATGTTCGCCTCGTCGTCGTTGGTCACGGCACAGAACACGTCGGCCGATTCGATGTGCTCCTCCAGCAGCAGGTTCTCGCTAGCAGCATCACCGACCAGCACCACGGTGTGGTTGAGCTGCTCGGCCAGGTGGCGCGCCCGCTCGCGTGACCGCTCGATCAGCTTGACCTGGCAATGCCCTTCGAGCGCGCGCGCGAGGCGAAGACCGATGTTGCCGCCGCCGGCGAGGATCACGCGCTTGACCTCCTTGTCGGTCTTGCGCAGCTCGGAGATCACCTTGGAGATATCGCGCTGGTCGGCGACGAAAAAGATCTCGTCCTCGGCCTCGATGACCGTATCGCCCTCGGGGATGATCGGCTTGCCGCGGCGGTAGATCGCGGCGACGCGCGTTTCCACGCCCGGAATGTGGTGGGCCAGTTCGCGCAGTTCCTGACCGACCAGCGGCCCGCCGTAGTAGGCACGCACGCCGACCAGACGCACCCGTCCCTCGGCGAAATCGACGACCTGCAAGGCGCCCGGATACTTGATCAGCCGCCGGATGTAGTCGGTGACCAGCTGCTCGGGGCTGATGTGCATGTCCACCGGCAGCGCTTCCTGATTGAACAGGTTTTTCTCGCTCAGGTACTCGGCGGCACGAACGCGGGCGATCTTGGTGGGGGTATGGAACAGCGTGTAGGCGATCTGACAGGCGATCATGTTGATCTCGTCAGAATCGGTGACCGCGATGACCATGTCGGCGTCGTCGGCACCGGCCTGGCGCAGGATGTTCGGGTAGGACGCCGATCCGTGCACCGTGCGGATGTCCAGCCGGTCAGCCAGATCCTGCAACAGCCCGGCGTTGGTATCGACGACGGTGACGTCGTTGTTCTCGTCGGCGAGATTCTCCGCAAGCGTGGAACCCACCTGCCCGGCGCCGAGAATGATGATCTTCACGCGGAGCCCGGGGATTCAGTCGGGATTCGGGCGCACGCGGGCCGTGAGGTGAAACGCATCACCGCCGCAGAACGCGCCATCAACAGCCCCGGACTCCCATTGGTTGCGCACCTTACGGCTGGCCCGACTGACTGACAAGTCAATTTCGTCCTCCCGGGAAAACACGGGAACGAGACCGTCCCGTCATTTCTCGAACGCAGTGTAGAAGAACCCATCGTAGTCGCCGCCAGGCTGGATGCGCCGGCCAGGGCCGGCCGGTTGCCCCCAGCCGCCGAACGGTCGTGGCGACGCGTCGGGATGGGCCTTCGACCACGGTCCCACCAGTCCGGCGTTTTCCGCGGTCAGGATGGAACAGGTGGCGTAGACCAGGCGGCCGCCGGGCCGCACCAGCGGCCACAGCGCATCCAGCAGACGGCGCTGGATATCGGCCAGCCGCGGCAGGTCCGCGGGCCGGCGCAGCCAGGGAATGTCGGGATGGCGACGGATCACGCCCGTCCCCGAGCAGGGGGCATCCAGCAGAATGGCGTCGAACGGCTCGCCGTCCCACCAGGCCTCCGGCGCGCCAGCATCCGCGGCGACGAGGCGGGCCCGCAGGCCCAGCCGGTCCAGCGTCTGGCCGACTCGATCCAGGCGACCGGCGTCGACATCCAGCGCGGTCACCTCGACATCGGCCCGCTCCAGCAGATGCGCGGTCTTGCCGCCGGGCGCCGCGCAGGCATCCAGAATCCGCTCGCCGTCGCGGGGAGCGAGCACGTCGGCGGCCCGCTGCGCCGATGCGTCCTGCACCGACAACCAGCCCTCGGCGAACCCCGGCAGGGCGGCGACGTCGACGGCCTGGTCGAGCACCAACGCGTCGGACAAACCCTCCAGGGCGCGAACCGCGTGACCATCGGTGGTCAGCCGATCGGCGGCCGCCTGCCGCGACAGGCGGCGCCGGTTGACCCGCAGCGTCATTGGCCCCGGCACCCGTGATTGCGACATCACCTCCGATGCCTGATCGCCCCAGTCCGCCCGGATCGCGTCAGCCAGCCAGGGGGGCAGCCAAACCCGAGGCAGACCGGCCTCCAGCGCCGACCGCTCCCGCTGATACCGCCGAAGAATCGCGTTGACCAATCCCCGCGCCTTGGGCACGCCCAGCGGGCGGGTTGCGTCCACCGTGGCGGACACGGCCGCATGATCGGCGGTATCCAGTGACCGCAACTGGGTCAGGCCCACCGCGAGCAATGCGGACACCAGTGGTTGAGGTGGCCGCTGGACCATGCGCCGGATCAGCGCATCCAGCGCCCGCCAGTCCCGCAACACGGCACTGGCCAGCACGCGAACGAAAGCCTTGTCACGAGCATCGGGAAACGGGGGACAGGCGGCCAGCGCATCCTCCAGCGACCGGCCGGACAACACGGCCGCGACCGCGCGCGCCGCCTCCGCTCGGGCGTCGGCCTTCAAGATCCGAACTGCTGGCCCAGCAGTGATCGACCGCGCGCCGCCTCGGCCGCCGGCATGCGCCGTTTGCCGGGGAACTGCAATTCGAGGATGCGGAGCAGGCCGGCACCGCAGGTCACATCGACACCAGCCTCCGACACCGCGACCACCTCCCCGGGCGTACCACGCGGGAGACTCGCCACATGTGGCTCGGCAGACCAGATGCGCACCGGTTCGCCGGCCAGCGGCGAGAACGCGACGGGCCAGGGGTTATAGGCGCGCACGGCGCGATCCAGCGATTCGGCCGGCAGGGTCCAGTCAAGCTCGGCCTCTGCCTTGTCGAGCTTGCGCGCGTAGGTCGCGCCGTCGTCCGTCTGGGGAATCGGTCGCAGCGTTCCGCGGTCCAGCCCGATCAGACAGGACACAAGATGCTCGGCGCCCAGTTGCGCCAGGGCATCATGCACCTGCTGGGCATTCTCGCGCCCTGTCAGCGGCAGCGCCGCGCGCCTGAGCACCGGACCGGTATCCAGCCCGTCATCCATCTGCATCAGGCTCACGCCGGTCTCGTCGTCACCGGCCAGGATGGAGCGCTGTATCGGCGCCGCGCCACGCCAGCGCGGCAGCAGCGAGGCATGAATGTTCACGCAACCCAGGCGGGGCAGGCTCAACACCGGCGGCGGAAGAATCAGTCCGTAGGCGACCACGACCATGACGTCGGCCTCAACGGCCGCCAGTGCCTGCTGCGTTTCATCGTCGCGCAGCGTTTTCGGCTGACGCACCGGCAGATCCAGGGATTCGGCCAGCACCTTCACCGGACTGGGCCGAGGCATACGACCACGCCCGGCGGGACGGTCCGGCTGCGTGTACACGCGGCAGACCTCGAAACCGGCATCGACCAGCGCCTGCAGCGGCGGCACCGCGAAATCCGGCGTACCGGCGTAGACCACTTTCATGAGGGGAGTACCGGGAGGAGCGAGGGGATCAGGCCTCGGCCTGACGCTGCTGCTTTTCGAGCTTGCGGCGGATGCGGTTGCGTTTCAGCTGCGACAGGTAGTCGATGTAGAGCTTGCCGTCGAGATGGTCGATCTCGTGCTGGATGCATTGCGCCAGCAACCCCTCGCCGGTGAGTTCATAGGTTTCACCGTGGCGATCCTGCGCGCGGACCGTGGTCCGGCCGTGACGCTCGACCCGGTCATAGTGACCCGGCACCGACAGACAGCCTTCCTCGACGATCTCGGGTTCCTCCCGGGCGATGATCTCGGGATTGATCATCACGATCGGGGAATCCTTTTGCTCCGAGCAATCCATGACGGCCAGGCGCAACGCGATACCGACCTGGGTCGCGGCCAGGCCGACGCCGGGCGCGTCGTACATGGTCTCGAACATGTCGTCGATCAGCGTTTGCAGATCGTCATCGAATTGTTCAACCGGTTTTCCGGCGTTGCGGAGGCGAGGATCGGGATGGTGGAGAATTTTCAGGATTGCCATGCTAAATTGCTCGCAACAACTTGATGTGGCTGGTGAAGTCTAGCGCTGACTCCTGTAGCCACTCGTCCTGTCAGCCGCGATGTTGGGAGTGGGGACGCGAATGACGAAGTATAAACCGTTGCTGTCTTCAATTGCCGGCGCCTGCCTGCTGCTCGGCTGTGCCAGCGATCCGGCGCCAGCGCCCATGCCCGTCGCCGAGACCCCGCCTCCCCCGGTGGAACCGACCGCTCCGCCCCCGGTGGTCGAGGTCGCCGACAACGCCCCGCTGAAGTACATCGTCAAGAAAGGCGACACGCTGTGGGACATCGCCAGCTACTTCCTGCGTGACCCCTGGCTGTGGCCCGAGGTCTGGTACGTCAATCCGCAGGTGAACAACCCCCACCTGATCTTCCCCGGGGACGAGCTGCTGCTGGTCTGGGTAGACGGCAAACCGCAGATTCGTCGCGGCGGCCTGGGCGTGGAACGCCTGTCGCCACGCGTGCGCAACCTGCCACTGGATGCCGCCATTCCGACGATCCCGATCGACGCGATCCGCAACTTCCTGCGCGGACCGCGGCTGATCGAGGCCGAGATGCTGAAGAATGCCCCCTACATTCTCGAGTTCGCGGGTGAGCATCTCATCGGTGCCGAGGGCATGTCGGTCTATGTCATGCGCTTGCCGGAAAATGACATCACCGACTATCAGATCGTGCGCCGCGGCGAGACCTACCGCGATCCCGACGACAACAAGGTGCTGGGCGTCGAGGCAATCCCGATCGGCGATGTCGAAGTGCTGGACTACGGCACGCCGGCCGTCGCCCGTGTGCTCGACTCGCAGCGCGAGATCCTCATCGGCGACCACATGCTGCCGTCGGAAGCCGAGGTGTTCAGCGCCAACTTTTTCCCGCACGCGCCGACCGTGGACATCGAAGGTCGCATCGTCAGCGTCTATGAAGGTGTGTCGCAGATCGGGCAGTACGCCATCGTCGCCCTGAACCGCGGTCGGACCGACGGTCTGAACCCGGGCCATGTGCTGAGCATTTATCAGGCCGGCCGCAAGGTGTCCGACCCGTACAAGAGCGGCTACGGCAAGATTCAGTTGCCCGATCAGCACGCGGGCACGCTGCTGGTGTTCAAGACCTACGATCAGTTCTCCTACGGCCTCGTCATGGAAGCGTTCCGGCCCGCGCACGTGCTGGACAAGGTCAGGAACCCGCAAGGCGGACGTTAGCGCTGTCTGGTTCACGCCCCGGATGAGCGATCGACACGGCAGGAGTGCGGAAAGCCCGGCTGCGTCGGCCGGACGCCCGGCGGCATGAACCCACCGAAGCTGCCCTGATGCCTGACCGCCGACGCCCCTGGCTGCAACTGCTGCGCACGCCGGGTCTCGGTCCGGTTCGAATCCAGCGCCTGCTTGACGCCTTCGGTCACCCCGACCGGGCGCTGTCGGCCTCGCCCCGCGAGCGTGAGCGCGCCGGAATCCCCGCGTCGGTAGCCGCCGCGCTGGACGCGGTGCCGGCCGCGGTCGACGACGACCTGCGCTGGCTGGACGCAAGCCCCGACCGCCACCTGATCACGCGTGATGACTCCGCGTACCCCGAGGTGCTGCTACAAATCCCCACGCCGCCACCCGCGCTGTTCGTGACGGGCGATCCGGAGGTACTGAAGCTGCCGCAGCTCGCCATCGTCGGCAGCCGCAACCCGACGCCGCAGGGCAAGGAAAACGCGCAGGCCTTCGCCCGGTCGCTGGCCTCGCGCGGGCTCACGATCACCAGCGGCCTGGCCCTGGGCATCGACGGCGAGGCGCATCGCGGTGCGCTGGACGCCGGCGGCCTGACCATCGCCGTCTGCGGCACCGGGCTGGACCGGGTCTATCCCGCCGCGCATCACGACCTCGCCCACCAGATCGCCGCCGAAGGGGCACTGGTGTCGGAATGGCCGCCGGGTACGCCGCCCAAGGCCGAGCACTTCCCTCGCCGCAACCGCATCATCAGCGGTCTGGCTCTGGGCGTGCTGGTCGTCGAGGCGGCAACCGAATCCGGTTCCCTGATCACCGCGCGTGATGCCATGGAACAGAATCGGGACGTGTTCGCCATCCCCGGCTCCATCCACAACGTGCTCGCGCGTGGCTGCCACCGGCTGATCCGCGACGGCGCCACGCTGGTGGAAACCGCCGAAGACATCCTCGAACCGCTGGCCGGGCGGATCAACTGGGTGCCCGGCGCGAAAGACACCTCGGCTAAGCCACCGCCGCCATCGCAGGACAACCGCTACGACGCCGACTACCGGCGACTGCTGGAGGCCATGGGCGACTCTCCAGTGTCGCTGAACCAGCTCGTGGACAGGACCGGATTGACCGTCGAGGCGGTTTCTTCCATGCTGCTGGTCCTAGAGTTGGACGGTGCGATCGCCCCCGGCTCTAGCGGACTTTTCATGCGATTGTCATCTGCACACTGAATCGTGAAGAACCGCGCTGTGAAGCACACGGCTTGGGTGAGTGATGCCGTTGTTTCACATCAACCGAAACCGGTACCACGCCTGCGCAGACAGGCCCAACTCAAGGGCAAACGACATGAAGGAAAACGTGCTCGACGTCCTCCTTTACCTCTTTGAGAACTACCTGGAAGAAGAAATCGAAGCCCGTTACGACGGCAGCCCACTCCGGGAAGAACTGGAAGCCGCCGGCTTTCCCGACGAGGCGATCAGCCACGCCTTCGACTGGCTGGAAGGCCTGGAGTCGCGCAAGCGCTCCAGCGACACCGTCACCAGCACCACCGCATCCAGGGTCTACGCCGCCGAGGAAATCGCGCGTCTGTCCACCGGCTGCCGCGGGTTGCTGATGCATCTGGAAAACCTCGGCATCCTCCACCCCGACGGCCGCGAACTCGTCATCGAGCGCCTGATGGCGCTGGACGATGATGCGGTCGAGGAAGAGCACGTGAAGTGGGTGGTGCTGATGGTGCTGTTCAACCAGCCCGAGCACGAGGAAGCCTACGCACGGATGGAAGACCTGGTGTTTCAGGGCTACGCCGAAGCGCTGCACTGATGCCAACCGGCCTCCGGCGCCCGCTCGCGGCACCGGAGGCCGCACCCGGTTCACCGGACGGGCATCGCCCGCGACCACCGGGATCGCCTGGCGCTTGCGGGCCCGTTTCGCCTCGCCCACCCCGCGGGGACGGGCGCCGCCGCGACGGCCATTCACGCCGGCCGCGACTTGCAAGTCTGCCGAGCCGCGGCCATGCTCGCGCCCCCGACTCCCCATTCAACTAACGAGTTTCCGCCCGCCATGGCGCAGAACCTGGTCATCGTCGAATCGCCTGCCAAGGCCAAGACCATCGAGAAGTATCTCGGCAAGGACTACCGCGTCCTCGCTTCCTACGGCCACGTGCGCGACCTGGTCCCGAAGGAGGGTGCGGTCGATCCCGGCGCGGATTTCGCCATGCGCTACCAGGTGATCGACCGCAACGAAAAGCACGTCAAGACCATCGTCGACGCGCTGAAGAAATCCGACGCGCTGCTGCTCGCCACCGACCCCGACCGCGAGGGAGAGGCGATCGCCTGGCATCTGCTGGAGATTCTCAAGGAGCGCAAGCTGCTGGACGACAAGCGCGTGCAGCGTGTCGTCTTCCACGAAATCACCGAGCGCGCGATCCAGGAAGCCCTCAATCAGCCTCGGGATGTGTCCGATGATCTGGTCGACGCCCAGCAGGCGCGGCGGGCACTGGACTACCTGGTCGGCTTCAACCTCTCGCCGCTGCTGTGGCGCAAGGTCCAGCGTGGCCTGTCCGCCGGCCGCGTGCAGAGTCCGGCCCTGCGCCTGATCGTCGAGCGCGAGGACGAGATCGACAAGTTCGTGCCGCAGGAATACTGGTCGATGGACGCCCAGGTCCAGAAGGATGGGCAGGACTTCACCGCCAAGCTGTGGACCTTCGGCGGCGACAAGGTGGAGCAGTTCACCTTCACCGACGAGGCCGGCGCGACCAGCGCCCGCGAAACGCTGCTGGCGGCCGCCGGCGGCTCACTGACCGCCGAGACGGTCGAGAAGAAACAGCGCCGCCGCAACCCGGCGCCGCCGTTCACCACCTCGACGCTGCAGCAGGAGGCCTCGCGCAAGCTGGGCTTCACGACCACGCGCACGATGCGCACCGCGCAGCAGCTTTACGAGGGCATCGAGATCGACGGATCGTCCATCGGTCTCATCACCTACATGCGTACCGACTCGGTCACGCTGGCCAACGACGCCCTGCACGAGATGCGTTCGGTGATCGCCGAGCGCTACGGCGACAAGGCGCTGCCCGACAAGCCGCGTCAGTTCAAGGCGAAGTCCAAGAATGCGCAGGAGGCTCACGAAGCCGTGCGCCCGACGTCGGCGGCCCGGCATCCGTCGGACATGAAGAAATACCTCAGCAGCGACCAGAGCAAGCTCTACGAGCTGATCTGGAAGCGCGCGATGGCCAGCCAGATGCAGCCGGCGCTTTATGACACCGTGTCGCTGACACTGACCGCCGGCGACGGCCACAGCTTCCGCGCCACCGGCTCCACACTGGTCGAGCCGGGCTTCATCGCCGTCTACCAGGAAGGCCGCGACGACACCAAGGCGGACGACGACGACAAGACGCTGCCGCCGGTCGAACAGGGCGACGTGCTGGAACTGCGCGACATCGCCGCCGACCAGCATTTCACCGAGCCGCCGCCACGCTACACCGAGGCCAGCCTGGTGAAGACGCTGGAGGAATACGACATCGGCCGGCCGTCCACCTACGCCAGCATCATCTCGACGCTGCTGTCGCGCGAATACGTGGAGCTGGAGTCCAAGCGCTTCTACCCCACCGACATCGGCCGCATCGTCACCAAGTTCCTGACCGAGCACTTCACCCAGTACGTGGATTACGACTTCACCGCGCGACTGGAGGACGAGCTCGACGCCGTCTCGCGCGGCGAGAAGGACTGGAAACCGCTGCTGGAAAGCTTCTGGGAGCCCTTCCACGAAACCGTGGAATCCAAGCAGGACATCTCCCG
>NZ_CAXFCL010000246.1:0-9801 GCF_964000955.1 uncultured Abyssibacter sp. | reverse complement strand
CGTCGTCGTGTCGCTGATCGCCGCACTGACCGTGCTGCCCACGGCCAGCGCCAAATGGCTGGGCCGCGTCAATGCCCGGGACAACCTGGGCGGCACCTGGGACCGCCTCACCGCGCTGGTGCTGCGCCTGACCGACCGCCCGCTGCTCCGCGCAGGCTGGATCGTCGCGCTCACGCTGGGAGCCGGCGCACTGGCCTGGAGCCTGCTGCCCAAGGCCGACTACCTGCCACGTGCCCGCTCGGACAACGCCTGGGTGAACTTCTCGGTCCCCGCAGGCGCGTCGCAGGACGCCTTGCAGGAAGACCTGGGAACCACCGTCGTGAGCCGGCTCGAACCCTACATGAGCGGCGAGAAGACGCCGAAGGTCGCCTACTACAATCTGTCGTCCTGGGGCCGCTGGAGCGGCATGGCGATCTACCCGGCCGACCCCAGGGATGCCGACGCGCTGATGGAGGTGCTGCGCACTGAGATCACCCGTGATCTGCCGGACATCAGCAGCTTCGTGACCATGGGCTCGCTGCTGAACTTCTCGGGCGGCGGCAACCGCCAGATCGACGTGGACATCCACGGCACCGATCTGCAACAGCTGCTGGCGGCGGCGCAGGCCGGCATGGGCGCGTTTTCTCAGGCGATGCCGGGCGTGCCGGTACAGCCCCGCCCCAGCCTGGCACTGGCGGAACCGGAACTGCGCGTCGTGCCCGACGACACGCGCATCGCCCAGACCGGGCTGACACGCAACGAGATCGGTCAGGCGGTGCGCGCCTATACCGACGGCCTCTACGTCGGCGAATACTTTGACGGCAATCAGCGCCACAACATTGTCGTGCGCGCCGAACCCTGGGACACGCCGGAAGGCCTGGCGGAGCTGCCGCTGGCGACGCCACAAGGCGGCATCCAGATGCTGGGCGAACTCGCCTGGCTGGAACGCCATGTCGGACCGACCGAACTGCGCCGGATCAACGGCCAGCGCACGGTCACGCTACGCGTGTTCCCGCCGGAGAACATCACCCTGGAAGAGGCCATCGACACCATCAAGGCCAAGGTGGAACCTACCATTCTCGAAGTCCTGGGTGGTGAAGGCTCGGTGCGCTACCGCGGCAGCGCCGACGGGCTGGACGAGGCCCTGGCCGCGATGGGCCGCAACCTGCTCTACGCCCTGGTGATCCTGCTGCTGATTCTCGCCGCCATGTACCGGTCCGCGTGGAGCGCGCTGGTCGTGCTGTCGGTCATGCCGCTGGCCTTCGCTGGCGGCGTGGTCTCGCTGTGGCTGATGAATCTGGTGACGTTCCAGTCCATGGACCTGCTGACCATGAGCGGATTCATCATCCTGCTCGGCCTGGTCGTCAACAACGCCATCCTGCTGGTCGACCGCACCCGACGCGCCGAGGCGGAGGGCCTGCCTCGACGCGACGCGGTCGCAAGCGCGGTGCGGCAGCGTGCGCGCCCCATCTACATGAGCACCCTGACCAGCATCTTCGGCATGCTGCCGCTGATGCTGATGCCTGGCACCGGCTCCGAGATCTATCGCGGCCTGGCCGCGGTGATCGTCGGTGGCATGGCGTCATCGGCCATCTTCACGCTGCTGCTGCTGCCCAGCCTGCTCCGTCTCGGGGAAGGCCGGCACCGCGCAGCCGAACATTCTTCGTCCACCGAGCCGTCGGCCGACCCCGTCCGCTCCGGAGCCTGACATGCGATCGCTTTTCCTTGCCGCCCTGTTGCTGCCCGCCACCGCGCTGCACGCACAACCGCCCACCCACCCGACACCCGTGGTTGTCGATCACGTCCGCTCGGACAAGATGGTCAAGGCGATGCCGGTCTCCGGCACGGTGCACAGTCGCAACGAGATGCAGATCACGGCGAGTGTCGCAGGCCGCCTGGAGTGGCTGGCCGAACCTGGCAGCCAGGTAACCGCCGGAACCCCCGTGGCACGCATCGATGCCCGGCCGATACAGTTGCAGCTGGCGGAGCAGCGCGCCCTGATCGAGCGCGAGACCACCAATCACGCCTACCTGGAACGCGAGGTCGAGCGGCAGGAGCGCTTGTCCAAGAGCAACTATGTCTCGGAGATCGATATCGAGCAGGCGCGGTCGCAGCGCGACATGGCGGCCAGCGACATCGCGGTCGCCCGGGCGCGCATCGCCCAGCTCGAGGACCAGATCAGCCGCGCCACCGTCACGGCGCCGTTCGCCGGAATCGTCATGGAGCAGTCGCACTTCGTGGGCGAGGAAGTGACCCGAGGGGCCAACCTCAGCCGCCTGATCGACACCGAGAATCTGGAAGTAAGGGCCGGAGTGCCGCTGCGCTTTCTCGGCCGCACGCGTCCCGGTGACGTGCTGACCGTGATCGCGGACGGCCATGAGCTGGTGGGCCGCATCCGCACGGTGGTCCCGGCCGGTGACCCCCGCTCGCAAACCTTCGAAGTCCGGATCGACCTGCCTGCCGAGGACGCCCGGCAGCTCGCGGTGGGCCAACTGACCCGGGTGCGGGTACCGATCAGCGCGGCGCGCAACGGGTTGACCGTGCCACGCGACGCACTGGTGCTGCGCCAGGACGGAACCCGCGTCGTGCGCATCAATGCCGAAGGGCTTGCCGAGCACGTGCCGGTCACCCTCGGCCAGGGACGCGGCGCCTGGATCGCGGTCGAGGGTGAACTGTCGGTCGGCGACACCGTCGCGGTGCGCGGCGCGGAGCGGCTGCAACCCGGTCAGCCGGTCAACGTGGTCCGCGACCTCGCGAAGGAACGCTCCGGCATCGATCGCGGCTGAGGGACGCAAAAACCGTGTGCCGGCACTGGTCGGACACCGGAAATATGGGATGATCCTGAGAAGAAAGTCCGTACCGCAGGATCATGACGCTCGGAGACGAAACCGGAGACGCACGCGCCGTGGATCCACGCCGGTTCACGGACATGCTTGCCGAATCGCCACTGGCGTACGCGGCGATGGTCGAGAGCGTGACGGGTTTCGGCATCTACCTGATCGACGTGCGCGGCAACGTCCTGACCTGGAATCACGGCGCCGAACTGCAGACCGGTCTCAAACACGACGAAGTGGTCCGGCGTCCCTACGCCAACCTGTTCGATGACGCCGGCCGCGCCGCCGACCTCCCCTCACAGATTCTCGGATTCGCCAAGTACCACGGTCACTACAGCGACGAGCACTGGCGCCGACGCGGAGACGACGAGCGTTTTCAGGCACTGGCGACACTGGACGTCGTCCGCGACCGGAAAGGTGAACACACCGGATTCGTGGAGGTCGTTCGCGACATCACCGCCGATCGCAAGCGCGAGGCCGCACTCTACAGCCAGGCCACCACCGACACGCTGACCGGGCTGGCCAATCGCGGGCACTTCATGGAGGTGGCCCAGCAGGAGATCAACCGAATCCGGCATTACGGCGACCCCCTGTCGGTCGCGGTCCTGGACATCGACCACTTCAAGTCCATCAATGACACCTACGGCCATCAGGTTGGCGACATCGCGTTGAAGCACGTGGCCGATATCCTGCGGCAGGCGGTACGGCCCATCGATATCATCGGGCGGCTGGGCGGCGAGGAATTCGCCATCGTGATGCCACGCGCGAACACCCAGCCGGCCATCGAGTTCTGCAACCGCATCCGGATCGCGCTGTACGGTGCGCCCGTTGACTCGCCGATGGGTCCGCTGAAGATCTCGGTCAGCATCGGCGTGGCCACGCGGAGCAGCGAGGCGCCCGATCTGCCAAGCCTGCTGGAGCGGGCGGACAAGGCGCTCTGCAAGGCCAAGCGAAACGGCCGCAACCGTGTGGAAACCTGGCTGAGCTGATTCGCATCCCGGGGGCCGGATCAGCAATAATCCGCGCCCGCCCCGCCAACAAGTGCAACACCATGGCCCAGTACGTCTTCACCATGAATCGCGTCGGCAAGCTCGTGCCGCCGGACAAGCAGATTCTGCGCGACATCTCGCTGTCCTTCTTCCCGGGCGCGAAGATCGGTGTGCTGGGCTACAACGGCGCGGGCAAGTCGACGCTGCTGCGGATCATGGCGGGCATCGACACCGATATTCAGGGCGAGGCACGACCTCAGCCGGGCATCAACATCGGCTATCTGCCGCAGGAGCCGGTGCTGGACCCGAACAAGGACGTGCGCGGCAACGTCGAGGATGGCCTCGGCGAGATCAAGAACGCGCAGGACCGGCTCAACGAGGTCTACGCCGCCTATGCGGAGCCGGATGCCGATTTCGACGCGCTGGCCGCCGAGCAGGCCAAGCTGGAGGCGATTCTCCAGGCCGGTGATGCGCACAACCTGGACCAGAAGCTGGACAAGGCCGCCGCCGCGCTGAACCTGCCGCCGTGGGACGCCGACGTGACCAAGCTCTCCGGTGGCGAGCGCCGCCGCGTGGCGCTTTGCCGCCTGCTGCTGTCCGCCCCCGACATGATCCTGCTCGACGAGCCCACGAACCACCTGGATGCCCAGTCGGTCGCCTGGCTGGAACGCTTCCTGGACGATTTCCCGGGCACCGTCGTCGCGGTGACCCATGACCGCTACTTCCTCGACAATGTCGCCGGCTGGATTCTGGAACTGGACCGCGGCCACGGCATCCCCTACGAAGGCAACTATTCCTCCTGGCTGGAGCAGAAGGAAAAGCGTCTGGAGCAGGAAGCCAAGGGCGAGGCGGCACGCACCAAGGCCATGCAGCAGGAGCTGGAATGGGTGCGGTCGAACGCCAAGGGGCGGCAGACCAAGTCCAAGGCGCGCCTGAAGGCCTTCGAGGACTTGCAGAATCCGACCACGCAGAAGCGCTCGGAAACCAACGAGATCTACATTCCGCCCGGCCCGCGCCTGGGCGAACTGGTCTTCGAGCTGGACGGCGTGTCCAAGTCCTTCGGCGGCCGCAAGCTCTACGACAACCTGTCGCTCAAGATCCCGCGCGGCGCCATCGTCGGCATCATCGGCCCGAACGGCGCCGGCAAGTCCACGTTCTTCAAGCTGCTCACCGGGCAGGAACAGCCGGATGCCGGCACGATCCGCACGGGCGACACGGTGGACCTCGCCTACGTCGACCAGGCCCGCGATCACCTCGACGACTCCAAGACCATCTGGGAGGAAATCTCCGGCGGTCAGGACATCATGAAGGTCGGCAACTACGAGGTGCCGTCACGCGCCTACGTCGGTCGTTTCAACTTCAAGGGCGCGGATCAGCAGAAGCGGGTCGGCGATCTGTCAGGTGGTGAACGCAACCGCGTGCATCTGGCCAAGCTGCTGGCCTCGGGGGGCAACGTACTGCTGCTCGACGAGCCCACCAACGACCTCGACGTGGAAACCTTGCGCGCGCTGGAAGACGCCCTGCTCGCCTTCCCCGGCTGCGTCATGGTCATCAGCCATGACCGCTGGTTCCTGGACCGCATCTCCACCCACATCCTCGCCTTCGAGGACGACTCGGTGGAGTTCATCGAGGGCAACTACCAGGATTACGCCGCCGACTACAAGCGCCGGCATGGCAAGGAAGTCGGCGTGGACGTCAAGGCGACGCGGCGGAAGATCGCCTAGCCGCCGGGGCTCAGCCCAGGAACCCCAGATCGGCCGTGTCGAAGCGGCCGATATTGGGAAACACGCCCGGTATGTCGCTCGCGTCGATGCCGAACCAGCGCAACAGCGTCGCGCCGTACTGATCCACCGAGGTCGACGGCGCGAACCGCCCACCCCCGTAGTCGCGACCGGTATCCGGCGCCAGGTCGGGCATCTGGCCGTGGAAGCCGCCGCGGACCGCGCCGCCGACGACTAGCTGATGCGTGCCCCAACCGTGATCGGTTCCATCGCCGTTGACCGTCAGGCTGCGGCCGAAATCGGACACGGTGAACGATGTGACGCTACCGGCCAGGCCCAGTGACTCGGTCGCCTGATAGAACACCGCCAGATTGTCGCTGAGCGACTGCAGCAGCCCGGCATGCCGCGTGAGCTGGTCCGCATGGGTGTCGAAGCCCCCCATGGAAACGAAGAACGTCTGGCGCTTGGCGCCCAGCGCTTCTCGCACCGACATCAGCTTCGCGACCGCGGCGAGCTGACTGCCGAGCCGGTCGCCGGGAAACGTCACCGTGAGGTCCGGGGCCAGCGCGAGCGCCTGCGCCAGCACCGCGTTGTAATCCATGCCCTTGAGTTGGCTGCGCGAATACTCCCTGACGAACAGGTGGTCGTGGTCGGCCTCCAGCAATGCCTCGTACAGGGCACGAATGTCCGCGTTGCGGCGCAGGAACGCCGCGTCGACCGGTCCGGACGTCGAGACCGAGAAACCGACCTCGCTGCGCCCGGTCTGCAGCAGATTGGTCCCGGAATAGCTGAGCCCGACCGGCAACAGTTGGTCGGACAGCGACGGCGCGAGCAGATCAGCCGCGCGGCCGGCCCAGCCCAGCGCCTCCAGCGAGGTCGGCGCATCCTTCTGCCACTGGTCCTGCTGGTCGTTGTGCGACATCAGCCGCGGCGGCCGCCGCGTGCTGGCGCTGCGCACCTGACCATCCTGGATCGGCTCGACCAGCGTGCCGACGTTCGACAGCACCGCGGCGTGTCCCTGCTGATACAGCGACTGCAGGCCGGACATCGCGGGATGCGCGCCGAACTCGACCCCGTTGTCGGCAGCCCCCAGGCCAAGCAGCTGATTGCGAGGCAGCGCGACCTCCAGCCGGGCACGGGCATAGTCGTCGTAGGCCCCGCCGCTGGTCGGGACAATCATGTTGAACGCGTCGTTGCCGCCATGCAGAAAGATGGCGACCAGTGCCTTGTAACCGTCATCGGCCTGCGGTGTACCACCCCCCTCACCGATGCCATCCCCGGGCTGCACCGGCGGCGCACTCCGACCGCAGGCGGACAGCATCGCGAGACTGGCGGCCGCGGTGCCGCCGGCAGCCAGGAATTCGCGGCGGGTCAGTCTGCTCATGGTGATGCCTACCTCTGCACGGCGAATTCGGGGGAGACGACGGCCGCGGTCACCGCCGCCTGGGCGCGCCGCAACCGGGTTGCGTCTTCGCCGTCATCAGGGATCAGCGCGATCATCTGCGTCGCGATGCCGCGCAGTGCATCGCTCATGGTGCCGCCGAGCAGCAGCACGTCGATCTCGTCGAGCATGGCGTCGGCGTCATCGGCGATCGCGACCAGCCCCGACAAATCGAGCACCGGCTGATTGTCCGAGGCGTCGTCCGCGGTCACCGCGACCCGCTTCGCCAGGTCGTCGACGATCCGAATGCCCTGGGTTTCGGTTTGGAGCTGGAACTCCGGCGAGAAGTAGCCGGCGTCGCGGATGACCCCGGGCTGCTGGAAATGCGGGCTGAAGAAGTTGAATACCGACGGCGCGGCCAGCGGTGCCTGCCCGTAGGCCGACCGCGCCGAGCGCAAGCCGTAGATGCCGCTGGCGCTGGTCGCCTCGAAGGCGCGGAGCAGATGGGTCAGCCGGATCAACGGTTCCTTGAGCTTTCCGTACAGGTTTGCGTCCGACAGAATGCCCAGCCGCGCCTCGGGGTCCAGGAAGATCGCGGTAACCACCGCGCCGAGATCACCGCGCACACCCAGCCCGTTGTTCTCGAACACCGCGGCGACACGGTTGATGAAGGCTGGCGACGGGTTGCTGGTGATCAGCTTGATGATGAGCTGACGCGCGATGAACGGAGCGACGTTGGGATGGTTGAACAGGCTGTCGAGTGCCTGTTCCAGGTCCTCTTCCGGCGTCTGCCCGGCCGGCACGACGGTGCCGTCGATCAGCGTCTTTTCCCCGGCATCGTGATGATCGGCAAACGCCTTCATCGGATCGTGGGTCTCGTCCTCGCGCCGGGAGCCGCGACCGAAGCTGTCGCGATGGGACCAGGTCCAGCCGGTGTAGATGCGCGCGTACTGCTCGATGCTGTCCTGATCGTAGGTCGGGATCTGCTCACCGAACGCATCCAGCACGGCGCTGCCGTCGCGGTTCAGTTCCCACAATCCGATGGAGAACAGCTGCATCGCCTCGCGGGCGTAGTTCTCATCCGGGCGCCGGCCGGACTCGGGATCGGGCTTGTCGTTGCCCAGATGACTCAGGAACAACCCCATCGCCGGCGACAGCGTCACCTCCTCCAGCAGCTCGCGGTAGTTGCCGAAGGCATTGCGAACGAGGATGTCGTAGTAGGCCGCGAGCTGGTCCTGGCGGTTGCCGAGTGCGCTGTCGGTTTCGGAGACGACGAAGATCTCGGACAGCGCGAACGCGACGCGCTGGCGCAGCTGGTCGGGCGCAGTCAGTGCAATCTCCCACCACGCGGCATGGCGCGCGTCGGCCGGGTCCAGCGTTTCGGCCAGGGCTTCGTAGCGGGGCAGATGCAGCGTCGGGGGTTGCAGCAGCTGGCCGGCCAGCCAGGCGTCGCGCCCGATCAGCGTGACCAGCGCAATCGACGCGGGATCGGGCCCGAAGCTGGTCTGGCTCAGAAACCGGGCGGAGGCTCCCCGATTCAGAATCGGCAGGTCGACGGCGGGCGAGGACTGTGCGGTCGCGTTGCCGGCCAGCACCGTCAGCGCCAGACAGATCAGCGGTCCAGATTTCGCGAACACGCGCAGCATGACGAGCCCTGGTGAGTGCGCGAGTCCCTGCGCGGCCGGATGTTTGATGAACCGGAGCCTAAAATGGTCACCACGACACCGGCTGGATCCCGCGACCGGCGGTTTTGCTGGTGTGGTCGAACGGCCCACCCAGTGGCCCGCGGCGGCAAAACGCGTTTCAATCAGGCGATGATTCCCTCATCGGCCACATCCGGGCAATGCACCGCATGACCGCGACCGCCTCGCCATCCGACACCATCTCGCTGCGCGATCGCATCCGCCGTTTCTGGCAATCGCAAAGCGATGCGGCCATCCGCTGCCGCCTGCTCCTGCTACTGGTGGATGCAGGGTTGCTGCTGTTCTTCCTGGCCTCCACGTTTGTCGAACACACGCGGACGCTGG
This sequence comes from uncultured Abyssibacter sp., assembly GCF_964000955.1. Lineage (NCBI taxonomy): Bacteria > Pseudomonadati > Pseudomonadota > Gammaproteobacteria > Chromatiales > Oceanococcaceae > Abyssibacter > uncultured Abyssibacter sp. The sequence continues at coordinate 870 of NZ_CAXFCL010000246.1, read as the reverse complement.
AACTCATCGACTACGCGCTCGGCGCCGTACTCGCGGTGGAACTGCTGTTCCGCACCTGGCTAGCCAGCGATCGGCTGCACTTCATCAGTCGCCCGCTGACCGTGGTTGACGCGGTCGTCGTCGTGTCACTGATGGCACCCGCGCTGACGGAGAATTTCGTGTTTCTGCGCGTGTTGCGGTCGCTGCGACTGATCCGCTCCTACCACGTGCTCAATCGACTCAAGGCGCAGTCGCCGTTCCTGCGCCGTAACGAAGCGGTGCTGTTCAGCGCCACCAATCTGCTGGTGTTCATCTTCGTCGTCTCGGCGGCGGTCTACGCGCTTCAGGTCCGCGTCAATCCGCAGATCGGCAACTATCTGGACGCCATGTATTTCACCGTGACCACGCTGACCACCACCGGCTTCGGCGATATCGTGCTGGTCGGCGAGCACGGACACCTGCTGTCGGTGATCGTCATGATCGTCGGCGTCTCGCTGTTCCTGCGCCTGATCCAGACGATTTTCCGCCCCAGCCGCGTGGACTTCGAATGCCCCGACTGCGGGCTGCGCCGTCACGATGCCGACGCCGTTCACTGCAAGCACTGCGGTCACCTGCTGCACATCCCGACCGACGGCCAGGACTGAGCACAGGAGTGCTAAGGTGCTTCCATGCTGCTGCTCGACCTGCTAGGGAAACACTGATTGATTCCCACCGCCAAGTTGCTGCCTGAAAACAGGCCAGGCAAGGCGCGAGGAGCGAAGTTTGGTTATTCCAAATAAACGACGAGCAACGCCGCATGGCCTGTATTCAGGCGCAATCCGGTACGGAACGGGCCGGTTTTCCCGCAATCCTGCGTTGTCGTTCGCTTCTTTGGAACGACCAAAGCGCACT
>NZ_CAXFCL010000245.1:0-7774 GCF_964000955.1 uncultured Abyssibacter sp. | reverse complement strand
CTCGAAGTCCCCGCGCGGATGCGTCGGCAGAAACTTGTCGCCGGTCACCATAGCGGCGATGAGGTTCTCGCGCTTGTAGACCAGGTAGAAGCCGATCGCGAGGATGTGCAGCCCGACCGCCGCAAGCAGCAGATTGAAGCTCAATTCGTGGATATCGGCGATGTCACGCCCCATTCCGAAGCTGACCAGGCTCGCCAGCGGCCCGGACTCGATGCCGTCAGTATCGACCGCGAACAGGCCGGTGCCGGTCTGCACCAGCAACAGGCCCAGCAGCAGCAACACGCTCCAACCGCCCATGGGATTGTGGCCGACGGTGATCTCGCCCGGCCGATCCGGCAGGGTCCGGAGATAGCGCAGGAATGCGCGCGGGCCCCGGACGAAGCGCGCGAAACGCGCCGTGCTGCTGCCGACCACGCCCCAGTAAAGCCGAAACAGCAGCAGCGTCAGCACCCCATAACCGGACCAGCGGTGCCAGTCCATGTGATGGTTCTCGGCGCTCCACCAGGAAAACGCGAACAGGGCCACCAGCATCCAGTGGCCCAGTCGCGTCGGCAAATCCCAGATGCGGATGCGCATCGGTCAGACGATCAGGTGCTCAGTCGTCTTCGCGGAACGTATCGTGGCAACCCTTGCAGGTGCTGCCCACTTCCCTGGCCTGGGCCGCGAACCCTTCGGCGTCGCCCGCTTCGGCCAGTTCGGCGAATTTCGCGGCCGCCATGACGAAGGCCTCACGGCTTTCGGCAAACTCCTGAGGCTGCTGCCAGATCTCCGCCTTGGCGTCGGTCTTGCCGGCTTCCGGTCCGGAACCTTCCGGGAACCAGGTTTCCAGCTCGGGGGCGTAACCGTTGATCGTCTTCGCCGCTTCGGCCATCTCGGCGTCCAGCGACTCGCCCGCCTTGAGCTTGTCCATGATGGTCTTGAAGGCGTCGCCGATTTCCTCGAAGCCTTCGTGACGCTCGTGCATCACCTCGGCCATCGCCGGATCCGTCGGCGTACCGCCGCCACAGGCGGCGAGCGCGGCCGTCAGCGCGAATGCGGGAACAAGCAACCGATTGTTGAACATCCTGTTTGAACTCCTGAATCGACTGAGGGCAAGCATATCAAGGCGACGTCGCCGGAACGTGCACGTCGAACGCCGACCAGGCACAAGCTGAGCCCGGAATCGGCAACAATGGGGTGACCGCAACCAAGACAGGCTCATGCAAGACGCACGCATACGGCTCCACTGATGGTGCTCGCCGACTCATTGCTGGGCGGCTCCGCCTGGCTGATCGCAACCCTGCTCCAGGCTCTGGTGCTGCTGGCGGCGCTCCGCTTCACCCCGTGGCGCCTGCTGCTCGCGGTTCCGGCGCGGCTGCACCTGCTGTTCGGCTCGATGACCGCGCTGGTCCTGTTCTGGCAGATCAGCGGACAGATGGAGCCGCGAATGCAGTTTCATCTGCTGGGCATGACCACGGTCACCCTGATCCTGGGCGCACCGCTGGCGATCCTGGCAGGCACCTGCTCTCAGCTCGCGTCCGCCCTGCTGCTGGGACAGCTGCCGGTCGATCAAGTGCTGCCGCACGCATTGATCAACGTGACCGCGCCGGCGCTCACCACCGCGTTGCTGCTGCGCGTGCTGCACAGACACGCCCCGAAGAACCCGTTCACCTACATGCTGGGCGTGGGCTTCTTCGGAGGCGGCCTGTCGATGCTCAGCAGCTTCGTCACGAGCCTGACCCTGCTGGCGCTGATCGGTCAGTGGCGCGTCCTGGATGACTGGCTCTCGCCACTGATGCTGCTTGTGATGTTTCCGGAGGGGTTCCTCAACGGCGCCATCATCTCCGGGCTGGTCGTCTACCGGCCGGAGTGGCTCAAGACCTTCGACGACTCGCACTTCATCGATCAGGCCTGACGGCGGTCGTGCGCACCGCGCTGGGCACCTGACCGGTCCAGCGCTTGAACGCGCGCCGAAACTCGCGGGCATCGCTGAAGCCGAGCCGCTCGCCGATGCGTGCGATCGGTGCGTCGGACTCGCGCAACCAGCGTTCGGCCTGCTGCGCACGCAAGCGGTCGCGCACCGCCTGAAAGCCGGTACCCGCCTCGGCCAGACGCCGCCGCAGCGTGCGTTCGGACATGTTCAGCGCATGAGCCGCGTCACGCGCCGTCACCGGCCTATCCAGACGCCCAGCCAGCCAGGCCCGCAGTGTGCTGACGGCGTCGTCCTCCGCCGGCACCGCGCGAATCTGCGTTGAGCACATCCGCACCATGCTGTGGTGGCTCGCGGAATCGGCGGTGGGCAGCGGCGCATCGAGCCAGTCCGCATCAAACACGGCCCGGTTCATGGCGGCATCGAACCGCACCGGACAGGGAAAGACCTGGTCGTAAAGCGCCACATGCGGTGGTGGTGGAAACGCGAATTCGAGCCGCAGCGGCCGACAGTCCGGCCCCAGCAGTGCGCGGGCCACCTGCAGCGCGCAGCAGAACAATTCCTCACAGAAGAAACAGACCAGATCGGGCTCGGGAAAGCGTTCGCTGGCGATCAGCGACACCCGGCTGCCGGCCACCTCGACCCGCAGGTCCAGCAGGCTGCCGGTCACCTGGTGATACCGCGGAACCAGATCCAGCGCATCCCCGAAAGTCGGTGCGGACATCATCGCGAACCCCATGGACCCGCAGGAGGCCAACGATTCACGCTGGCCGACGCGCAGCCCCAGCGCCGAATCGCCAGTACCGCGCAGCGCTCGGCGGATCACCGTTGCGGCCTGGCGGAAGGAGACCCGCTGCTCCGGGTCGACGCATTGCGCGGGAGTCAGGCCGATGCCGGCAAACCACGGCGCCGGGTCCAGGTCTTGCTGCCGCGCCAGATCGACCAGAAAACCCAGCACGTAGGGTGGAATCACCGCCTCGCGATAGCGCGCGGCCTCAATTGCGGATAACGGGTTTGTCGCTGTCTGCATGACGATGTTGGCCGGATTGCCCCCCACATGATGCCGAAACCACCCTTCTGCGGGAAAGCGTCGCGCCGCATGATTCGGCAATCTCCATACCACTCCGCGAGCAAGCCCGATGACCGAAGCCTCCGCGACCGACGCTGCGTCGACCATTCAGGACCGCAGCGATCAGGTCTGCATCATCGGCGCCGGCCCGGCCGGCCTGTCCATCGCCCGCGCACTGAAACGCGTCGGCATCCCCTACGAGCAGTTCGAGCGCCACAGCGATGTCGGCGGCCTGTGGGACCCGGCCAACCCGGGCTCCCCGGTCTACCGCAACGCGCACTTCATCTCTTCGCGCGACACCTCCGGCTTTTTCGATTTCCCGATGCCCAAGGGCTTTCCGGACTATCCGCACAACCAGGACATCCTCGCCTACACCCGCGCCTTTGCCGCCGCCTTCGGGCTACGCGAGCGGATCGCCTTCAACACCCCGGTGCTGTCCGTCGAGCAGGACGGCGACACCTGGCTGGTGCATCTGGGCGAGGACGATGTGCGCCGCTACCGGGCGGTGGTCTGCTGCACCGGCACCAACTGGCACCCCAACCTGCCCCGACATCCCGGCGACTTCAACGGCGAAATCCGGCATTCGGTGAGCTACTACGACCCGGAGGAATTCCGCGGCAAGCGCGTGCTGATCGTCGGCGCCGGCAATTCGGGCGCTGACATCGCCTGCGACGCCGCGGCCAATGCCGACCGCGCCTTCATCAGCATGCGGCGCGGCTACCACATCATCCCCAAGCACATTTTCGGCGTGCCGGTGGACGAGTTCGCGGAGAAGGGGCCGAATCTGCCGATGTGGCTGGAACGCCCGGTGTTCTCGCTGCTGCTGCGCTGCGTGGTCGGCAACACCGCGCGCTGGGGCGTGCCCAAACCGGACCACAGGCTGTTCGAATCCCATCCACTGCTGAACACGCAGTTGCTGCACTACCTTCAGCACGGCGATATCCGGGTCAAGGGCGATATCGAGCGCTTCGACGGCGATGACGTCGTGTTCAGGGATGGCTCGCGTGAGCGCATCGATCTGGTGCTCTACGCCACCGGCTATGACATGCGCCTGCCCTACGTGCCGGAGGACTGCTTCGACTGGCACCACGGCCGCCCGGACCTGTACCTGCGCGCCTTCGCCCGCAAGCGCCACAACCTGTTCGCCCTCGGGTTTCTGGAAACCAACAGCAGCGCCTACACGCTGTTCGACCGCATCGCGCAACTGATCGCCAACTACCTGCACGACCAGACGGCCGCGCCCGAGCGCGCCGCCGAGTTCGAGCAGCTCATCCGCGACGACCGCACCCCGCTCAACGGCGGCCTGCACTTCATCGACAGCGCGCGCCACGAGGGCTACATCGAGATTCACGCCTACAAGGCCTACATCGAGAAGCTGCGCAAGCGCTTCGGCTGGCCGGAGATGACGCCCGGCTTCTTTGCCGAGGTGCAGCACGCCGCCGTCGAACCGGAGCTGCGCACATGAGCGCGCCGCTGGCCGGCAAGATCGCCGTGGTCACCGGCGCGGCCGGTGGCATCGGCGTCGACATCTGCACGCGGCTGTCCGCGCTGGGCGCCCGGCTGGTGCTGGTCGACCGGCGCGAAGACGCGCTGAACACGGCGCTGGCCGCACTGCCCGAGAACAGTGTCGGCATCGCGCAGGACCTGACCGAGCCGGACGCCGGCACCCACATCGTCAAGACCGTCCGCGAACGCTGCGGCCGCTGCGACCTGCTGGTCAACAACGCCGGCATGGTCGTCACCGAAGCCTTCGAGCAAGCGCCGCTGGCCCCGTTCGAACAGGAGGTGACGCTGAACCTGCTCGCGCCAATGCGGTTGATCCACGCCCTGTTCCCACTGCTGCAGGAGTCCGGCGGTCAGGTCATCAGCGTCGTCTCGCTGGGCGGCCAATTGCCGCTCAAGGAATGCCCCGGCTATTCGGCCTCCAAGTTCGGCCTGCGCGGGCTGATGCTGGCACTGGCGCTGCGCGAGCCGCTGACCGGCGTGCGCTTCAGCGTCATCAATCCGGCGGCGGTCGACACACCGATGCTCCGCCACGAGGCGCTCAACGGCGGCTCCGCGCTGAACTTCCTCGACCCGCCACATCCGCCATCGCTGATCGGCCAGGCCGTCGTCGACCGGGCGCTGAACCCCAGGGTGGAAAGCGACGTGCCCCGCGGCGACGGCTGGTTGATTCGCCTCGTCATGGCCGTGCCCGGCCTGTTCACCCGCGTGCTGCCGAGACTGGAATCCAGAGGCGAAAAGGGCCGACAGCGGTATCTGCGCGAGCGAGGGCTCAACATCAGCGAGTGATAGTGCCGGACCAACAGCGACGGGACTGCTAAGGATCGCGAAGGCAACCGGCACACCGCGCCAACCCGACACGAAGCAACCGCCCTGAGGTGATTGCTCACCCTAATCACCTCATTACTTGATGTGATTAAGGGCTATAATCGCCTCATGACTGCGTATATCTGGCAATCGGATCAGTGGCCCGGGTTGCTGCTCGAACCACCTGATGAACAAACCGAGGCCTTGGAAGCGGCGGCCCATCAGGGCGCCTCCGCGCTTTCGGCATTCATCGAAGCGCTATCCCCGGACAGCGTCCGGGAAACTCATGCGGCACTACTCGCCGACGAAGCGACCGAGTCCAACGCCATCGAAGGCGTGCGATTGTCCAGAGACTCCTTCTTCGCATCCGCCCTGCGCCGGCTTGGCGCGATTCCCCATGGCCAGATCGACCGTCGTCACCTGCCCGTGATCGAGGCGCTGCTCGACGCCACAGAACATGCCGATCAGCCGGTGGATCACTCCACCCTGCACCGCTGGCAGGACGCCGCGCTCACGCACCAGAGCAACGCTTACGTACCAGCCCTGACCGGCATGTACAGGGCCAGTGCCGACGAAATGCAGATCGTCACGCGCCGTGCGACCGGGCGGGAGCAGGTGCACTACGTCGCCCCGCCGGCCGACCGGATCGAGCGTGAGATGGACCACCTGCTCGAATGGCTGGAAACCGCCGAGGCCGGAACCTTTCGTGGCGCCGCCATCGCCCACCTGTGGTTCGAGATCATCCACCCCTACGAGGATGGCAACGGGCGCGTGGGTCGCCTGCTGTGGGACCGCATGATCGCCCGGGCAGCCTCAAAGGCCAGCCTGCCCCTCGGCCGCTGGTGGGCCATCTCGCACCACATCGCCGCCAATGTCACCCCGTACTACGCAGCGCTCAATGCCGTTTCGACCGGCCGGTCATCAGCCGATCATTTCGTGCAATGGGCGGTGGATGCGACCACCAACGCCTTCAACCGTACCCGCCGCGTAGCCCGGGACGTGGTCCGCAGCCGGGACATCATGGCCAGAAGCGCCACCGCCGGACTCAACCCACGGCAGCTTGACGTACTCCAACTCATGGTGAAACACGGCTCCGAAGGATTCCGGCAAGGCATGAGCGTGCGCAAATACCGCTCCTTGACCGAAGCCTCCGCCGCCACCGCCTCCCGCGACCTCGCGGGCCTCGTGGAAGCCGGCTTTCTCAGCTCCCGTGGCCAGGGTCGCTCCCGGGTTTACGATGTCGCCTGGGACGGAACTGCATGACCCTGCTTTCACCCCGGCGGTGGCGTCCTTTCCCGCTCAACCATCACCACGCGGCAGCCGGCTGCCGCAACCTGCGCACGACTACGGAACACCCGCCCCATGTTTGAAAACGCCTTCAACAACATAGACCGCGTCATGCGTAACGACGAAGGTCTCGCCTCGGAACTGGACTACGCCGAACAGACCTCCTGGCTGCTGTTCCTCAAGTACCTGGACGACATGGAGCAGCAATGGGCGGATGAAGAGGCGCTGCGCGGCCACGACTACCACCCGATCCTGGACGAGCCTTACCGCTGGGGCAGCTGGGCGGCGCCGAAGAAGGACGGCGAACTGGACCACAATGCCGCGCTGACCGGCGACGACCTGATCCGCTTCGTCAACAACGAACTGTTCCCCTATCTGCAAACCTTCCGCGAATCGACGGAAGACCCGGACACCATCGACTACAAGATCGGCGAGGTGTTCTCCGAAATCGCCAACCGCTTCCGCTCCGGCTATTCGCTGCGCGACGCGCTGGAGATCGTCGACGGCCTTAGCTTCGGCAGCCAGCAAGCCAAGCACGAACTGAGCGACCTGTACGAAACCCGCATCCGCCGCATGGGCAATGCCGGACGCAACGGCGGTGAGTACTACACCCCACGCCCGCTGATCCGGGCCATGATCAAGGTCGTCAAGCCGCGGATCGGCGAGACCATCTACGACGGCGCCCGCGGCTCGGCGGGCTTTTTATGCGAAGCCTGGGAATACCTGCGGCGCGACGACCTGACGTCGACCGAATGGGAAACCCTGCAACGCGGCACCTTCTTCGGCCAGGAGAAGAAATCATTGGCCTACGTGCTCGGCATCATGAACATGATCCTGCACGGCATCGACGCGCCCGCCATCCGCCACACCAACACGCTCACCGAGAACGTGATGGACATCCAGGAGGCCGACCGCCATGACATCGTGCTCGCCAACCCGCCCTTCGGCGGTGGCGAGCGCCAGGAGGTGCGCCAGAACTTCCCCATCCAGTCCGGTGAAACCGCCTACCTGTTCCTCCAGCACTTCATCCGCAAGCTCAAGGCCGGCGGCCGTGGCGCCGTGGTCATCAAGAACACCTTTCTCAGCAACACCGACAACGCCAGCGTCGCCCTGCGCAAGGAACTGCTCACAAGCTGCAACCTGCATACCGTGCTGGACTGCCCCGGCGGCACCTTCCAGGGCGCCGGCGTGAAGACCGT
>NZ_CAXFCL010000244.1:0-20752 GCF_964000955.1 uncultured Abyssibacter sp. | reverse complement strand
CCGGATGCAATGTGGTCATGGTCCTACCCCGCGATGAGCAGCAGCGCCTCGTAGCCCGCGAAGGCCGCGAGCAGCATGCCGCCCTCGATGCGTGTGATCTGTCCCCGTCCGCGCCAGCCGATACACATCAGATACAGCAGGCCGGTCAACGCCAGCATGACCGGTCCGTCGCGGGTGAGCACGGCGGGCTCGACGGCGCCGGGGTGCAGCAGCGCGGGCATCGCCAGCACCACGAGCAGGTTGAAGATGTTGGAGCCGAGGACGTTGCCCAGCGCGATCTCCGGTTCGCCCTTGAGCGCGCCCGCCACCGACGCCGCCAATTCGGGGAGACTCGTGCCCAGCGCGACGATCGTCAATCCGATGACCAGTTCGCTGATACCGAACGCGTTGGCCAGATTGACCGCGCCCCAGACCAGCAGCTGCGAGGACAGCGGCAGCAGCACCAGTCCGACGAGGGTCCAGAACAGCGCGCGCCCCATCGGTGCCTTTTCCGGAACATCCAGCGCGAGTTCGTCGCCACCGCTCGCCGGCACTCCCGCCTTGGCCATGCGCGCCATCCAGATCAGCACCGCGACCAGGCCCACGACCAGCACGGTGCCGTCGAATCGGCCGAGGTGGCCATCCGCCATCAGCAGAACCGCGGCCACGCAGACCACCGACACCACGGGCAACTCGCGCTTGAGTACCGAACTCTGGATGACCAGCGGCATGACCAGTGTCGTCACTCCGAGAATCAGCGCGATGTTGGTGATGTTCGATCCGATGGCATTGCCGATCGCCAGGCCGGTCTTGCCCTGCAACGAGGCGACCGCGGCCACGAACATTTCCGGCGCCGACGTGCCCAGTCCGACCACGGTCAGTCCGACCAGCAACTTGGGCACGCCCAGATCCTGCGCCAGGGCGGCGGCGCCGGCGATGAAGCGGTCCGCGCCCCAGATCAGAAGCACGAAGCCAATGGCGATGGCGCCGACGCTGAGCAGCAGTGTGGGGTCCAAACGGAGGCCTGGGCGGGCAGATGGGCCGCGAATGATAGCGAACCTGGGTGTTCGCGCGTGCGTGAACGGAATTGGCGATCAGCCCTTGACCGCGTCGTAGGCGGCCAGTGCGGCCTGGCGACTGGCCTTGAGGTCGACGATGGGCAACGGGTAGTCGTGCCCCAGTCGCAGCGCCGCGGCCCGGAGCACGTCGGCCGGTGCCGACCACGGTGCGTGAACATACCGGTTCGGCAGCCGGGCGAGTTCGGGCACGAAGCGCCGGACGTAGTCACCGTCGGCGTCGAATTTCTCGCCCTGCGACACCGGATTGAAAATGCGGAAATAGGGCGCGGCGTCGGCACCGCAGCCGGCGATCCACTGCCAGCCCAGCGTATTGTTCGCCAGATCGGCATCGACCAGCGTGTCCCAGAACCAGCGGGCGCCTTCCAGCCAGTGGTGGCGCAGGTTCTTGGTCAGCAGGCTGCCGACGATCATCCGGACGCGATTGTGCATCCACCCGGTTCGCCAGAGCTGGCGCATCCCCGCGTCGACGATGGGGATGCCGGTGCGGCCACGTTGCCAGGCGTCCAGATCCTGCGCGTTTCCGTCCCAGGAGAATTGGCGAAAGCGGGGGTTCATGACCGCTTCGGTGGTGTGCGGAAAATGGAACAGCAGGTGATGCGCGAACTCCCGCCAGGCCACTTCGGACAGGAACTTGTCCGCGTTCTTCGCGCTGCGCGTGCGGCCGTCGTCGCTGCTCGTCGCCCGGGTGGCCGCGAGCACCTCGCGTGGCCCGATCTCGCCGAAATGCAGGTGGGGTGACAGGCCGGATGTCAGGTCCTGCGAGGGGATGTCGCGGCCGTCGGCGTAGTGCTCCAGCGAGTCGGTGAGGAATCCGTCCAGCCGCTGGCGCGCGCCGTCGGCGCCTGGTGTCCAGTGTCGGGAGAAGTCGTCCGCCCAGTTCAGCGTTGGCAGCAGCTCCAGGCTGGCCAATGGTTCGCTGGGAATGTCCGGCGGCGGTGGCAGCGTCGGGACGGGGGCGGGCGATAGCGCGCCGATGTCTTCGCGGATGGCTTTCCAGAACGGTGTGAACACGCGGTACGGGCCGCCGCTGCCCGTTTCCACGGTCCAGGGTTCGGCGAGCAGGGCCGCGTTGAAGCTGCGCGTCTCCACGCCATCGTCGCGCAGCGCCTGCTTGATCCGGCCGTCGCGCTCCCGGGTCGCCGGGTCGTAGAGCCGGTTCCAGCAAACGGCGTCCGCTCCCGTCGCGTCGATGCACTCTCGCAGGACCTCCAGGCTGGGGCCGCGGCGTATGACCAGCTCGGAGCCGGCGTCGCGCAGGGCGTCGGACAGACGTTCCAGCGAATGATGCAGCCACCAGCGGCTGGCGCCGCCCGGAGCCCAGGGCGCCTCTTCGTCCGGGGCATGGATATAGAGGATCAGCAGCCGCTCGCAGCGGGCGGCGGCGTGGGTCAGTGCCGGGTTGTCCGAAAGGCGAAGGTCGCGCCGGAGCCAGACGATGCGCGTCGACATGATTCTTCAATGTCCGTGCGTCACAAGACAGGGAACGGCCGGTCCGTATAATGCGCGGCCTTTTCCCACGGTAACCCAGCGGAATGACCCAAGCGATTCGTGTCGAGGGCGTGGAAAAACGCTACGGCGCCTTGCACGCGCTCAAGGGCGTGAGCTTCGGGATCGAGCAGGGCGAGTACTTCGGCCTGCTGGGCCCCAACGGCGCCGGCAAATCGACCCTGATCAACATCACGGCGGGACTGGTGCGTGCCAGCGGGGGGCATGTGTCTGTGATGGGGCATGACGTGGTCGGTGCGTTTCGCCCGGCTCGTCAATCGCTGGGTGTGGTGCCCCAGGAAATCGTCTACGACCCGTTCTTTTCCGTGCGGGACATTCTGCGCATTCAGGCGGGTTACTTCGGCTGCGGTCGCGAGGCCTGGCCCTGGATCGAGGAATTGCTGGAACGCCTGGACCTGACCGACAAGTGCGAGGCCAGCATCCGCCAGCTGTCCGGCGGCATGAAGCGGCGCGTGTTGATCGCGCAGGCACTGGTGCATCGTCCGCCGGTGGTGATTCTCGACGAGCCCACGGCCGGTGTGGACGTGGAGCTGCGCCGGACGCTGTGGGAATTCACCCGGGAGCTGCACGCCGCCGGTCACACCATCGTGTTGACCACTCACTATCTTGAAGAGGCGGAGGCGCTCTGCGAGCGCATCGCCATCATGGACCACGGTGAGCTGAAGGCGCTGGAGAAGACCGGCGATTTCCTGGCGCGCCATCCGTTCCGCTTCCTGCGACTGTCCATCGATGGCCCGGGCACGGTTCCGCCGGCGATCGAGCGGCTGGTCTGCGCGCGTGACAACGACGAGCTGGAGCTGCGGCTGACCCGGGGGCAGGATTCGGTGGCCGATGTGCTGGACGGTTTGCGTGACGCCGGGTTCCGTGTCACCGATGTCCACACCCGCGAGCCCAGTCTCGAGGACATTTTCGTCGAGCTGACGGGAGATTCCGATGAATAGCCCGGTCGATCAGGCCGCGCTGGCCAGACGCTTCAATCCGCGCGGTACCTGGACGCTGTTCCAGAAGGAAGTCCGCCGCTTCCTGAGCGTCATCGGCCAGACTGTGCTGGCGCCGGTGATCACGGCCGTGCTGTATCTGCTGGTGTTCCAGCACGTGCTGGAGGACCGGGTCAACGTGTATCCGGGTGTGGGTTACACCGCGTTCCTGATTCCCGGTCTGGTGATGATGAGCATCATCCAGAACGCCTTCGCCAACACCTCGTCGTCGCTGACGCAGTCGAAGATCATGGGCAACCTGGTGTTCCTGCTGTTCGCGCCGTTGTCGGCGGCGGAGATCTTCGTCGCCTTCGTCGCCGCGGCGATCGTTCGGGCGACCTGCGTGGCCGCGGCGCTTTACGCGGTGGGCTGGCTGTTCATCCCGCTGCCGTTGCAGGCGCCGCTCGCCGCGATTGCCATGCTGATCCTGTCGGCGGCCTGCCTGGCCGTGCTCGGGCTGATCGCGGGCATTCTGGCGCAGAAGTTCGACCATCTGGCGGCCTTCCAGAACTTCTTCATCATGCCCTTCTCCTTTCTCTCCGGCGTGTTCTACTCGATTCATTCGCTGCCGGAGTTCTGGGAGCATGCGTCCCGCTTCAACCCGTTCTTCTACATGATCGACGGGTTCCGCTACGGGTTCTTCGGTGTCGCGGACGCTCCCATCAGCCACTCCGTCGGCGTGGTGATCCTGTTTTTCGTACTGCTGTCGGGCGTGGCACTGCAAATGCTGCGCACCGGCTACAAGATTCGCAGCTAGGCGATCGGTGATTTCATGGATGCACTGACAATCAAGACCCTGATCGAGGCCGGACTGCCGGACGCGCAGGTCGAGGTGATCGGCGACGACGGTCAGCATTTTCAGGCGACGGTGATCTCTCCGTCCTTCGCCGGGCAGTCCGTCGTGGCCTGCCACCGCATGGTCTATGCCACGCTGGGCGATCGCATGGGCACGGAGATTCACGCCCTGCAACTGCGCACGCGCGCGCCGAACTGAGCGCGGTCGCCACATGGACAAATTAGCGATCACCGGCAATGGCCCGCTGGACGGCGAGGTCCGCGCGTCGGGCGCCAAGAACGCCACGTTGCCGATTCTCTGCGCCGCGCTGCTCACCGACGAGCCGCTGATGGTGCACAACGTCCCGCATCTGGAGGACGTGACCACGACCAACCGGTTGCTGGCCCGCCTCGGCGCGGACGTCACCATCACCGACCAGTACGGCGTGCGCGTCCACGCGCAGACGCTGGATTCGCACGAGGCGCCCTATGAGCTGGTGAAGACCATGCGGGCGTCGATTCTGGTGCTGGGGCCGCTGCTGGCGCGCCATGGCGCCGCGCGTGTCGCGCTGCCGGGCGGTTGCGCCATCGGTTCGCGGCCGGTGGATCTGCACATTGCCGGCTTGCAGGCGATGGGTGCGGATATCGATGTCGACGCCGGATTCATCGATGCCCGCGCCGGTCGCCTCAAGGGCGCCCGCATTGTCATGGAGACGGTGACGGTGACTGGCACCGAGAACCTCATGATGGCGGCCTGCCTGGCTGAAGGGGAAACGCTGCTGGAGAACGCAGCCCGCGAGCCGGAGGTCGTCGACCTGGCCCGTTGCCTCCAGGCGATGGGTGCGCAGATCGAGGGAGCGGGTACCAGCACCATCCGCATTCGCGGCGCCGAATCGCTGCATGGGGCGGAGCATCGCGTGCTGCCCGATCGCATCGAGACGGGCACCTTCCTGGTCGCCGGCGCGATCTCGCGCGGCCGGGTCCACGTGCGCGATACCGATCCGACGCTGCTGGATGCGGTGCTGCTCAAGCTGGAAGCCGCCGGCGCGGTGATCGACACCACGGACACCAGCATTACGCTGGACATGCAGGGCCGTCGCCCGCGCGCCGTGAATATTCACACCGCACCGCACCCGGCGTTTCCGACCGACATGCAGGCGCAGTTCACGGCGTTGAATGCCGTGGCCGACGGAGTCGGCACGATCACCGAGACGATTTTCGAGAACCGCTTCATGCATGCGCTGGAGCTTCAGCGCATGGGTGCCGACATCAAGCTGGAGGGGCACACGGCCATCGTCCGTGGTCGCGATCGCCTGCGCGCCGCGCCGGTGATGGCCACCGACCTGCGCGCCTCCGCCAGTCTGGTCATCGCCGCGCTGGCCGCGGAAGGCGAAACCGTGGTCGATCGCATCTATCACATCGACCGCGGTTACGAATGCATCGAGGAGAAACTCTCCCAGCTCGGTGCGATCATCCGGCGTATTTCCTGATTTGCTGCTGACGGGTCTGACCCATGCTTTCGATCGCTCTCTCCAAGGGACGCATTCTCAAGGACACACTGCCGCTGCTGGCGACGGTGGGTATCGAGCCGATCGAGGACCCGCATACCAGTCGCAAGCTGATCTTCGAGACCCGCCGCGGTGACGCCAAGCTGATCGTCATCCGTGCCTCGGACGTGCCGACCTTCGTCGAGCATGGCGCCGCGGATATCGGCGTCGCCGGCAAGGATGTGCTGATGGAGCACGGTGGCGACGCGGTCTACGAACCGCTGGACCTGAACATCGCGCGATGCAAGCTGATGGTCGCCGGGCGGCCGGGTTGTCTGGACGTGGGGCAGCGGCGCCTGCGGGTGGCGACGAAGTATGTCGAGACCACCCGGCGCTTCTTCGCGGCGCAGGGTCGGCAGGTGGAGCTGATCAAGCTGTACGGTTCGATGGAACTGGCGCCGCTGGTGGGTCTCCCCGACGCCATCGTCGATCTGGTCGACACCGGCAACACGCTGCGCGCCAACGGTCTGGAGCCGCTGGAACCGGTCGCGGACATCAGCTCGCGGCTGATCGTCAACAAGACCGCGATGAAGATGAAGCATGGCGAGGTGCAGCGGCTGATCGACCAGTTGGCCAAGGTGACGGCCGATGCTTGAGATTCAGACCATCGCGGCTTCGGATGCCGACTTCTGGGAACGGGTCGACGCGCTGGCCACCAGCGACGCCGCCGAGCGCCCCGAGGTTCGCGAGACCGCGGAGGCGATCTGCCGGGATGTGCGCGAACGCGGCGACGCGGCGGTGCTGGAGTACACACGTCGTTTCGACCGGCGTGACGATCTCACCGACCTGGGCGCATTGCGGCTGACGCCGGAGGCGATGCGCGAGGCCTTCGAGGCGCTGAGCGCCGAGGCCCGCGACACGCTGGTGCGGACCCACGAGCGGCTGGTGCGCTTCGCCGAACAGCAGGTTGCGACCAGCTGGCGGATCACCGACGACATCGGCTGCGAACTGGGCGAGCAGGTCACGCCACTGGACCGCGCCGGGCTTTACGTCCCTGGCGGCAAGGCCAGTTATCCGTCGTCGCTGCTGATGAATGCCGTCCCGGCTCGCGTGGCTGGCGTGGGCGAACTGGTCATGGTCGCGCCGACGCCGGACGGCCAGATCAACCCGTGGGTGCTCGCGGCCGCGCATCTGGTCGGCGTCGACCACGCGTTCTGCATCGGCGGGGCGCAGGCGGTCGCGGCCATGGCCTACGGCACGGACACCGTGCCCGCCGTGGACAAGATCGTCGGGCCGGGCAACGCCTACGTGACCGCGGCCAAGCGCCATGTGTTCGGCACAGTGGGCATCGACAAGCTGGCGGGGCCTTCGGAGATTCTCGTGATCTGCGACGGGCAGACGGATGTCGACTGGACGGTGCTTGATCTGTTTTCCCAGGCCGAGCATGACGAGGACGCGCAGGCGATGCTGGTTTGCCCGGACGCCGACTACCTGCGGCGGGTTCGCGAGCGGGCGGATGTGATGGCGAGCGAACAGTCGCGCGAGCGCATCATCCGCCAGTCGCTGGCGGCGCGCGGCGCGCTAATCCATGTCGAGTCGCTGGAGCAGGCGGCCGAGGTCGCGAACCGCCTGGCGCCGGAGCATCTGGAGCTGTCGGTAGCCGATCCCGACGTCCTGCTGCCCGGCATCCGCCACGCGGGCGCCATCTTCATGGGGCGGCACACGCCCGAGGCCTTTGGCGACTACTGCGCCGGGCCGAATCATGTGCTGCCGACCGGGCGCGGCGCGCGGTTCTCGTCGCCGCTGGGTGTGCACGATTTCCAGAAGCGGACCAGCCTGATCCAGGCCAGCCCGGCGGCGGCGACCCGGCTGGCGCCGTTGGCGGGGCATTTCGCCGATGTCGAGGGGCTGACCGCGCACGCCGATTCGGCTCGTGCGCGAGGGGGCAATGCGTGACACCGCTGGTAGGTATTCAAGCGGCCGGTGGTCGGACTGAGTGTGTGGTCGCTGTGCTATACTCGCGCACTGCCTGAGCAACCGGCACCTCCCGTGTGCACACGCCGTCTTCCGGTGTGCTGGGCCACGCCGCCAGGCGCCAATTGCGTGGTCAATTCAGCTTTGTCTATTCAAGTTGTCAATCAATTAGGGGCAGCATGAGCCAGGTGAAAGACGAGGGCGTGGACGCGGGGAAGCGTCGGTTCCTCACGCTTGCAACCTCGGTGGTCGGCGGCGCAGGAGCCGCGGCGGCCGCCGTTCCCTTCCTCGCGAGCTTCAAGCCGAGCGCCCGTGCCAAGGCACTGGGTGCGCCGGTCAAGGCCGACGTCAGCAAGATCGAAGAAGGCGCTCGCATCACGTACACGTGGCGCGGAAGCCCGGTCTGGGTGGTCAAGCGGAACGAGCGCATGCTCGGCACGCTGCCCAAGCTGACCGGTGAGCTTCGTGACCCGCAGTCCGAGCAGCCGCAGCAGCCGGAATACGTGGACGCCGAGACGCGATCGATCAAGCCGGAACTGCTGGTCATGATCGGGCGTTGCACGCATCTGGGCTGTTCCCCGCTGTACCGTCCCGATGCGGATGCGGCCGATGTTCCCGGTGAGTGGATGGGCGGGTTCTTCTGCCCCTGTCACGGTTCCAAGTTCGATCTGGCCGGCCGCGTCTACAAGGGCGTGCCCGCACCGCTGAACATGGAAGTGCCGCCGCATCGCTACGAATCGGATGCGGTGATCATCATCGGCGAAGACACGGAGGCCGCGTAACATGGGCATCCAGGCCAACCCCCACAAGACGACCGGCTTTCTCGGCTGGATCGACGACCGCTTCCCGCTGACCAAGCTGTGGAAGGATCACGTCGCCGAGTACTACGCGCCGAAGAACTTCAATTTCTGGTACTTCTTCGGCTCGCTGGCGATGCTGGTGCTGGTCAACCAGCTGCTGACCGGCATTTTCTTGGCGATGCACTACAAGCCCGACGCCGCGCTCGCGTTCGGCAGCGTCGAGTACATCATGCGCGACGTGCCCTGGGGCGACATCATTCGCTACATGCACTCGACCGGCGCATCGGCGTTCTTCGTCGTCGTGTACCTGCACATGTTCCGTGGTCTGATCTACGGCTCGCACCGCAAGCCGCGTGAGCTGATCTGGATCTTCGGCTGCCTGATCTATGTGTGTCTGATGGCCGAGGCCTTCATGGGCTACGTGCTGCCCTGGGGTCAGATGTCCTACTGGGGCGCGCAGGTGATCATCTCGCTGTTCGGGGCGATCCCGGTCATCGGTCCGGACCTGGTGGTCTGGATTCAGGGTGACTACGTCCCGTCGGATGCCACGCTCAACCGCCTGTTCTCGCTGCACGTGGTCGCATTGCCCTTCGTGCTGGTCGGCCTGGTCATCGCGCATCTGATGGCGCTGCACGAAGTCGGTTCGAACAACCCCGATGGCGTCGAGATCAAGAAGGTCAAGGACGAGAACGGCATTCCCAAGGACGGTATTCCTTTCCACCCGTATTACACGGTCAAGGACGTCATGGGTGTGGTGTTCTTCCTGATCCTGTTCTCGGTGGTGCTGTTCTTTATGCCCGAGGGTGGAGGCTACTTCATCGAAGCGCCGAACTTCGTGGAAGCCAACCCCGCCGTGACGCCGGATCACATCGCGCCGGTGTGGTACTTCGCGCACTTCTACGCAATGTTGCGTGCGGTGCCGTCGAAGCTGGGGGGCGTGATCGTCATGGCCGCGGCCGTGTTGATCCTGTTCTTCCTGCCCTGGCTGGACCGCAGTCCGGTGAAGTCGATTCGCTACAAGGGGCCGCTGTTCAAGATCTCGCTGGCGATCTTCACGCTGGCGACGATGATGATGTTCTGGCTGGGCACCGAGGCGCCGACGACGGTGAAGACCAACCTGGCCCGCGCGGGCACGGTGATCTACTTCGCCTTCTTCCTCGGTTTGCCGCTGATCTCCAAGCTGGACTCCACCAAGCCTGTCCCGGATCGCGTCACGGATGCGCACTGACATGAAGCCAATGATCCTACGCATCGTCACCGTCGGCGCCTTGCTCGCGTCGGCGCCGCTGTTCGCCGCTGGAGGCGGCGCACTGCCATACCACTACTCGCCGGAACTCGGTAACGAGGCATCGCTGCAGCGCGGCGCCAAGTTGTTCATGAACTACTGCTCGGGCTGTCATGGCCTGGAGTACCTGCGCTACAACCGCATGGCCGAGGATCTGGAGATCCCCGAGGATCTGCTGACCGAGAACCTGATCTTCACCGGTGCCAAGCCCGGCGAGCACATCAATACGGCCATGCCCAGCGAACCGGCCTCGACATGGTTCGGGCAGGCGCCACCCGATCTGAGCCTGACGGCCCGGTCGCGTGGGCCCAGCTGGATCTACAGCTACCTGCTGACGTTCTACGTGGACGAGTCGCGGCCGATGGGCGTCAACAACCTGGTGCTGCCGGGTGCGTCGATGCCGAACGTGCTTGCGACGCTGGAAGGCTGGAAGGCCATGGACCACCACGACGGTGAGTCGGATGGGGGGCATGGCGGCAGTCACGAGCCGGCCTTTGTCGAGATCGAGCCGGGTGAGCTGGACGAGGCGGAATTCCGTGCGGCCGTGGGCGATCTGACCAACTTCCTGGCCTATGCGGCCGAGCCCGGCAAGCGGGATCGTCACGCACTGGGCTTCAAGGTCATCGGTTACCTGATCGTGCTGTTCATCCTCTCGTGGCTGCTCAAGCGCGAGTACTGGAAGGATGTCCACTGAGGCTCTCCCATGAGTGAAAGCGCCGTGCTCGCCAGTCGTCGAGCCTACCTCACGATCTTTTCCCGGCCATCCGGACTGCTGTCCCATCTGGTGCGGCTGGTTGTGCGCGAGAAAAATCTCGCCAACGTCAACATCGAGTATCTGAGGCCGGGTGACGACAACGAGGATCTGGTGCATCTCAAGGTCGATACCGCGAGCGAGTTGCCGGTCCTCATCGATCGGCAACTGGTGCTGACCGATGTGCGCACGATCGTCGAGTACATCGACGAACGCTTCCCGCACCCGCCGCTGATGCCCATTGATCCCGCCGAGCGTGCTGCGGCGAGGCAGGCCATCGAGGAAATCCGCGGCGAGTTCTACAAGATGGCGGACATCATCGAGAACGGATCGGCGGCCAAGGTGCGTGCGGCACGCAAGACGCTGCTCTCCGGCCTCACCGGGCTGGCGACGAGCATGGGGCGGCGCAAGTATTTCCTGGGCGCCGACCTGAGCCTGGTGGATTGCGCGATGGCACCCGTGCTGTGGCGTCTGAACACGCTGGGCGTGAAGATGCCGGCCTCCGCCGAGAACCTGAACGAGTATGCCCAGCGTCTGTTCGCGCGACCGGCATTCAAGGCGAGCCTCACCGAGATTGAGGAAGGGTTTCAGGATTAGCTCGTGAGAGCCGGTTCCCCCTCTTTGTTGTGACCACCTCGCGGCGTCCCTATCTGATCCGGGCCATGTATGACTGGCTCGTGGACAACGACTTTTCGCCGCATCTGCTGGTCGACATCGCCGTCGAGGGCGTACAGGTGCCGCCCGGCTATGCGCAGGACGGCAAGATCGTCCTCAACATCAGCCCATCGGCGGTCCGAGCGCTGAGTCTGGAGAACGAGGGCATCTCGTTCGAGGCTCGATTCAGCGGGCGGGCCATGTCCGTCTGGGTGCCGGTGCAGTCCGTGCTTGCGATCTACGCCCGTGAGAATGGCGAGGGCATGATGCTCCAGGGGCTGGACGATGGCGATCCACCGCCCGACGGGGAACCGCCGACTCCGCCCGACACGCCCGAGCCCGATGATGATGCCGGTGGCAAGGGCACGCGGCGTGGCCACCTGAAGGTCGTCAAGTAGTCCGAATCGGGTCCCGGGCCCGCCCGGGATTGCCAGATTGGTGAGTGCGTTCTGGCCCGCGTGGCTGTGCTGTCGGTCGATATCCCCTTGAGGCCGTGTTTCCGCGTCACTCGGCGTCGAATGCGGCCTTGATCCACTGAATGCGCTCTTCGGCGGGTCCGCCGTCGATCGCGACCACGTCGAACCGGATCGGGGCGGCGGCGTGCTCGGGGTTGTGGCTGAGCCACCAGCGTGTGGCGGCGATCAGCCGCCGCTGCTTGTGCCGTGTCACCGTCGCGGCGGCGTCGCCGAACGACGCGCTGGAGCGCTGTCGAACCTCGATCATCACGAACGTATCACCATCGCGCATGATCAGATCGATTTCGCCGAGTCGGCACCGCACGTTCCGATCGTGGCGGCGCAGGCCCTGGCCCGCCAGCCAGCGCTCCGCCCGGGTTTCGGCCGCCGCGCCGCGGCGCAGTCGTCCGATCAAGGCGTGTCGGCTTCGGGCGGCAGCGGTACGGGCACGCCGCGCTCGAACTGAGCCCATTGGAGCCGATGGCCCACCGTGCCGTCCGGACGAACGTAGAGTTGCCCTGTTGCCGAATCGATCAGCGGTCCCGAGGCGAGTCCGTCATTGGAGAGAGCCGGCAGCAGTCGGTAGGCGTCGAACCCGAACGCGTAGAGGCGGGGAAATCTCGCGTGCACGCTGGGCCACAGTGTCTCGACCTGCTTGCGCACATCCGCAATCGCTCCACTGTCGTCCAGAATCCACGGGATCTCCGGGTAGAGGATGCCTTCCAGATCAGCATCGCGCTGCGCGTCCGGCTGTCCGTCGAAAACCTGTGAGGTCGCGATGACCGGCAGGTCGCTGGCGAAGTGAAAGCGCAGCTGCGGCTTGATCGCCCGGGCCGTTTGCGCCGGCGCGGCGAGAAACACGAAGTCGACATCGTTGCGGCGTCGTGGCTGAAATTCGGGCCGGAAGCCGAGTGCCCGGGCCACCTCGCGGTGGCGGTCGCGACTTGCGTCGAGCTGGAGGACGTCGCGAATCGGACCGGAGAAGTCGCGGGCGTTGGGGTCATAGGTTCGTGATGCCAGCACCCTGCCGCCCCGCGCCTGCAGCCGTTCGGCCATCGCGAGCATGGATCGTGCGCCCCAGTCGGATTCCGGCACCAGGGCGATGACGCGCTTGAGGCCGAGGTCGAAGGCCTTGTCCGCGATCTGCCGGGCCTCTTCCTCGGGGCTGAGCGCGAACTGGTACTTGCGACCGATGGCCCGACCGGTGTCGGTGGCCTGGTTCAGCGCCAGCACCGGGACACCACCGGTGACGGCATTCGTCACCGTGTCCACGGCGTCCTTGCGCAGCGGGCCGACGATGATGTCGGGGGACAGCGCCAGCGCCGCCTGCAGGGTCGCGAAGACATCGCCCGAGCCCGTGTCGAATACATGGACCTCGCCAAAGCCACCGCCCAGCATCCATGCCGCCATGAAGCCGTCGCGCACCGCTTGCCCGGGAGCGGCGTAAGGGCCCGTCTGTGGCAGCAGCAGCGCGATGCGCGCCGGCGGTGTGGCGGTCTCCGCCGCGCGGCCCATCGCCTCGCCAAGGTAGCGATCCGCGGCGGGATGTCCGAAATGCTGCTCACGCCACTGCGCGGCGGCGTTCTGGCGTGCCGCCGGGTCGCTCCACACCGATCGCGCGAGCCGCGCCAGCTCCAGCCAGCCCTGCGTCGTGGGGTCCAGGGCTTGGGCGCGCTCGAACATGGCTGGCGCCAGCGGTGCCTGCATCAGGCGATCCCAAAGCTGTTCACGATTCGCCGTGACGTCCTCCGGGTTCGTCAGGTAGGCCTCGCGCTGGACCAGCGCCTCGACGGCGTAGGGAAGGTCCCCGATCTGGAACAGGCCTTCCGCATATGCCGACTGGATGCGGTCGTTGTACTGCGGACGGTAGGTGGGTGAGGGTGGCGGCAGCACATTGAGCGCCGGCAGTGGATGGCCCTGCTGCAAGGCGATTTCCGCACGCAGGATGTCCGGAAGGACGCGCTGTTCGGCGGGTAGGGCGCTCGTGTCCACCCCGGTCAGCGCGCGAACGGCGGAACCGGTGTCCTGTGCCTGGACGTACAGCTCGGCAGCCTGCAGTCGCAGCTGGCTGCCTTGCGACACGCCGGCCCCGGCCGCCTGCTGCATCAGCCGGGCTGCCCGCTCGGCGGGGCCGAGTTCGACTGCCGGCGCGTTGACGGTGGGCGATGGCGCCGGGACCGGGGTGGTCGAGCAGGCGGCGAGACACAGGGCGGCCAGGCCCGCCAGGCAAATCGGGTAAGGTGCGCGCAGATTCATCCGCGAAGTGTACCCAGTGCCCGAGGATTTCGCCGTCGAACCCGGTCGCCTTTATGTCGTGGCCACGCCCATCGGTCACCTCGGCGACCTGTCACCCCGCGCGTCCGCGGTGCTGGCCGGGGTCGATCTGATCTGTGCGGAAGACACCCGCACCAGTCAGCGGCTGCTGGCGCATATCGGCGTCAGGGTGCCCATGCGCGCGCTTCACGACCACAACGAGCGGGAGCAGGCGGAGGCCATCGCCAACCGGATTGCGGAGGGCGAGGCGGTCGCGCTCATCTCCGATGCAGGAACGCCGCTGGTCAGCGATCCCGGTTTCCGGCTGGTGCGCGCGGTGCGGGGACGCGGGTGTCCGGTGGTGCCGATCCCGGGTCCGAGCGCCGTTCTTGCCGCGCTCTGCGCTACCGGGCTGCCCACTGATCGTTTCGTGTTCGAGGGCTTCCTCCCTGCCAAGCCCGGTCCGCGGCGCCAGGCGCTGGAGTCGCTGCGCAACGAGCGGCGGACCATGGTGTTTTTCGAGGCGCCGCATCGAATTGCGGACTGCGTGGAAGCGATGGCCGAGCAGTTCGGCGATAGCCGACCGGCGTGGTTGGCGCGGGAGTTGACCAAGCGCTTCGAGGAATTCGTCGGCGACACGCTGGGCGACCTGGTGGCGTGGCCCTCCGTGCATCCGGATGCCGTGCGCGGCGAGATGGTCCTGGTTGTTGGCGGTTGTCCGGAGGCGGATGCGGAGTCGGTCATCGATGTCGACCGTCTGCTGGGCTTGCTGCTGGACCGTCTGCCCACCAAGCAGGCGGCGGGTCTGGCGGCTGAGATTTCCGGTCAGCCGCGCAACGCGCTGTATCAGCGGGCGCTGGAGCTGAAGCGGGACGCGGCGGACTGACAGGTTTCACGATTGCCGCTGCGGCGTTTGCGATACCATGCGCGCCGGAGTCGGCCAGGCAATCGCTGCACGCTTGCGTGTGGAGGAAAGTCCGGGCTCCACAGGGCAGGGTGCCAGGTAACGCCTGGGCGGCGTGAGCCGACGGCCAGTGCAACAGAGAACAGACCGCCGATGGCCCACTTCGGTGGCGCACAGGCAAGGGTGAAACGGTGCGGTAAGAGCGCACCGCGCGACCGGCAACGGAAGCGGCACGGTAAACCCCACCCGGAGCAAGGCCAAATAGGGGAACCACAGGCGTGGCCCGCGCTGTTCCCGGGTAGGCTGCTTGAGGTCCGTGGCGACGCGGATCCCAGATGAATGATTGCTCTCGACAGAACCCGGCTTATCGGCCGACTCCGTTTTCTCAACGGCCCGGTGTGACTCACCCCTCCACCGCGCACCGCTTGTCGGAAAGATTCCCCACCTTTCACCACCCGCGCGGGATTTCTCGCGTGGATCTCGGTGCGTATCCACTTTAGGATACTCCGTTAAGTCGTTGTTTTACGGTTCATGTGTTGAGCCATGCGCCGTGCCAACGCTGTGCTCTAAATCCCTGTTTTAGCTGTGGTTTCCCACAGCATTTTCACTGTGATTTCACCTTGACTCGCCCTGTGGTGGCTCCTATAGTCCCGCAAATGGTTCGAAGTGGGGAATTGTGGGTTAACAATTCCTCCCGGTCACCGGGACGAGGACATCGCAATGATCAGTTTCAGCGGGACAGACCTGCTGACAATGGACGCAAAGGGGCGCGTGGCCTTGCCGGCTCGCTATCGCCAGCCCCTGTCCGAACTGTGCGGTGCCCGCCTGAAGATCACGCTTCCGGCCAAGCCGGAAGATCGGTTGCTGGTCCTCTACCCGCTGCCCGAATGGGATTCCGTGCAGGCGCAGCTCAAGGCGTTGCCCTCGACCAAGCCCTTTGAATTCCTGCGTCGCCGCATCGTCGGTCACGCCAAGGACATCGAGCTGGACAAGCAGGGCCGCATGCTGGTGCCGCCGGAATTGCGCGAGGCCGCCCAGCTGGAGCAGCGCATCGCCATCGTGGGGCAGATCAACAAGCTCGAGATCTGGTCCGAGCCGCTTTATCGCGATGCGATGTCGCCCGAACAGGTTTCCGCGGAGGACCTCGACGCCGCGCTGGCCGAGGTGAGTCTGTGACATGGCGGCTGTTCTGCAACGTTCCGTCTCTCCGCTGATGCCATCCAACCGGCACATTTCCGTGCTCTACGATGCGGCGCTCGACGCAATGGGCGTGCGCGAGGACGGCTGCTACATCGATGGCACCTTCGGTCGGGGCGGGCATACGGCTGGGCTGCTGGAGCGTCTGGGCCCGAGTGGCCAGGTCATCGCCTTCGACAAGGACCCGACCGCCTGCCAGGCCGGCTGGGTCCGGTTCAAGGGCGATCCGCGGCTGCGTCTGGTGCATGGGGGTTTCGAGACCCTGGGCGCCTGGGCGAGTGAAGCCGGCTTGAGCGGCCAGGTTGACGGCATCCTGCTCGACCTCGGTGTGTCCTCGCCGCAGCTGGACGACGCCGAGCGCGGATTCAGCTTCATGCGCCCCGGTCCGCTGGACATGCGCATGGATTTCACGACTGGCGAGACGGCCGCGCAGTGGCTGGCCCGCGCCGACGCGCGGGAGATCGCCGACGTGCTCTGGCGCTACGGCGACGAGCGCCAGTCGCGGCGTATCGCAGCCGCCATCCTGCAGCAGAGGGACGAACGCCCGCTGCGGACGACGGCCGATCTGGCCGCGCTGATCGAGGGCATCGTCCGGCGCAAGCCGGGTGCGTCGCACCCCGCCACGCGCAGCTTTCAGGCGATTCGCATGCACGTGAATCGCGAGCTCGAGGCGCTGGAGTCGGCGCTGGAGCAGAGCATGGACGTGCTTGCCGACGGCGGGCGGTTGGTGGTGATCACCTTCCACTCGCTGGAAGACCGGATCGTCAAGCGCTTCATGCGGCAGTACGCCGAGCCGCCGCTGCCGCCGGTTCCGGCGGCGCCGCGTCCTGAACCCTCGCTGGATCTGGTCATCCGCAAGCGGCGACCCGGTCCGGATGAGATTGCCGAGAACCCGCGTGCTCGCAGCGCCACCTTGCGAGCGGCCGAACGCCGCCGGCGGAGGTGAGCCATGCGCCGGGGCTGGGGTACTGCTGTGATCGCGACGCTGATTGCGACCACAGCCATCGCCGTTGCGGTGAGCAAACACCGTAGTCGCGCCTTGCTGGACGCTCAGCAGGAGCTGAGCTGGGAACGCGATCGTCTCAAGACCGAGTGGGCGCAGCTGCAACTCGAAGAGGCTGCACTGGCTGCGCACGGTCGCGTCGAGAGTGTGGCGCGCGAGCGCCTGGATATGCAGGAACCCACTGATTTCGTTGCCGTGGAGGTCACGCCATGAGTCGCGCGCGCGGCAATCATCGACTGGAAGCCGCCGAGCCGCAGCCGGTTTCGCCCTGGCGTGCCCGCGCCATTCTGCTGGGTCTGGCCTTTGGCGTCGTGGCACTGGTGGGTCGCGCCTTCGAGTTGCAGGTTCGCGACCGCGAGTTTCTTGAGGCGGAGGGCGCCAAGCGGTTCGAGCGCACGGTCGAAGTGCCGGCCGGTCGGGCTGCGATTCGTGATCGGCGCGGCGAGCCGCTGGCGCTGTCGGCGCCGGTGGAGTCGGTGTGGGCGGTGCCGGAGGATTTGCTCGCCGACACCCGGGCGCTGCCTCTGGTGGCCAGGTTGCTGGATCAGACGCCCGCCGAGCTGCGGGACTTCCTGCAGGCGCGCGAATCGCGGCGCTTCGTCTACCTCCGGCGGCACATGGCGCCGGCGGATGCACGCAGGGTGCAGGCGATCGACGCCGATGGCGTGTTCCTGCAACGCGAATACCGGCGCTTCTATCCGGCCGGCGAGATTGCCTCGCAGCTCGTCGGCGTGACCAATATCGACAACCGCGGTCAGGAAGGGATGGAACTCGCCTACGACGAGTGGCTGCAGGGCACGCCCGGCAGCCGTCGCGTGATTCGCGACCGCACCGGTCGCGTGGTCGAGGATCTGGCCGAGTTCACCCCGCCGGACCCGGGCGAGGATCTCTATCTGTCCATCGATCTGCGCCTGCAATACGTCGCCTATCGCGAGCTCAAGGACGCGGTGGAGCGCAGCGGTGCGCGCGGCGGTCTGGTGCTGCTGCTCGACCCCCGCAGCGGCGAGGTGCTGGCGATGGCGAGCCAGCCCGGTTTCAATCCGAACCGGCGTGAGGAGATCGGCACGGCCGGCGCGCGCAACCGCGTCATCACCGACACCTTCGAGCCGGGGTCCACGGTCAAGCCGCTGCTGATCGCCCATGCGATGGATGCCGGCGTCGTCGACTGGCGTACCCAGATCGACACCGGACTGGGCTACTACAAGGTCGGTCGCCTCCAGGTCCGCGATTTTCGCGGCTATGGCGAGCTGGATCTGGCCGGCATTCTGCGCAAGTCCAGCCAGGTCGGCGCCGCGAAGATCGGGCTGGATGTCGGCGCCGAGGGCGTGTGGTCGGGCTACAACGATTTCGGCCTGGCGGAAACCGTCGGCACCGGTTTCCCGGGCGAGGCCAGTGGGGTCATGCGTCATTTCACCGAATGGGGTGAAATCGAGACCGCGACCGCTTCCTACGGTTACGGCCTGGCCGTGACCGCGCTGCAACTGGGGCGTGCCTACGCCAGCCTGGCTGATGACGGACGGTTGCGACCGCTGTCGCTCACCAGGCTGGACGAGGTGCCGCCGCCGCTGCGGCAGGTCGTCTCCGTTGAGAACGCGCAGCGGGTCCGGCACTGGCTGGAAGGCGTGGTGGCACCCGATGGCACGGCCAACCGGGCGGCGGTGCCCGGTTACCGCGTCGCCGGCAAGACCGGCACCGTGCGCAAGGTCAAGGCGGACGGCTATGACGAGAACACGCACATGGCGTTGTTCGCCGGGATGCTGCCCGCTGACAACCCGCAGGTCGTGGGGCTGGTGGTCATCGATGAGCCGCAGCATGGCGGCTACTACGGCGGTGTGGTCGCCGCGCCGGTGTTCGCCAGCGTGATGAAGAGCGCGGCGCGTCTGCTGCGCATTCCTCCGGCTGATTTTCAGCCGCCCGCTTCCGAGGCGCTGACCGCCTCCACCGACCAGCCCTCGCGCACATGATCGTCCCGCTCACACAGCCGCCGAGGTCCCTGGCCTCCATCCTGGAGGGCTTCGTGCCGCCGGCCGCGGATTTGTCGGTGTCGGTCCGGGGCGTGGAGACCGATTCCCGGCGCGTGCGCGACGGTAGCCTGTTCCTGGCCT
This sequence comes from uncultured Abyssibacter sp., assembly GCF_964000955.1. Lineage (NCBI taxonomy): Bacteria > Pseudomonadati > Pseudomonadota > Gammaproteobacteria > Chromatiales > Oceanococcaceae > Abyssibacter > uncultured Abyssibacter sp. Next base: position 1,569 of record NZ_CAXFCL010000244.1, on the reverse strand, counting down.
GCAGCGGATTCGAATCACACGGGCTGAGCTACCTGGACGATGCCCTAAAGCACGGGGCGGCGGCCGTGTTGTGGGAGCCCGAGCCGGGAGTGGAAGCGCCCGACATCGGCGTGCCGGTCTGGCCTGTCGAGCAGCTTCGGCGTCACGCCGGCGAAATCGCCGCGCGCTATTACGATCATCCGTCGCGGGAGCTGTTCTGCGTCGGCATCACCGGTACCGACGGCAAGACCTCCACGGCCTATTTGCTGGCCCATGCGCTGACCCGCCTGGGTGATGCCGCGGGCTATCTGGGCACGCTGGGTTACGGCCCGGTCGATGCGCTGGAGCTGGCCAGCCACACGACGCCGGATGCGGTGCGCATCCAGCGCTGGATGCGACGGCTGGTCGATGACCGGTCGCGCGCAATGGTCATGGAAACCTCGTCGCACGCGCTGGATCAGGGTCGCGTGGCCGGCGTGGAGTTCGACGTCGGCATCCTGACCAATGTCGGTCGCGATCACCTGGATTACCACGGTGACCTGCAGCGCTATGCGGCCGCGAAGCGGCTGTTGTTCGACGTGCCCAGCCTGCAACTCGGCGTGCTGAATCGCGATGACGACCTTGGCGCAAGCTGGGCCGAGGACCTGCGGTCGAAACTGCCGGTCTGTGTCTACGGTATCGAGGGCGAGTCGCCCAGAAGCGGGCCATTCGCGCTGGCCCGTGACGTGCGCCTGACTACGCGGGGGCTGCGGTTTCGCCTGCAGACTCCGGCGGGTTCGCGCGAGGTTGAAAGCGGGCTGCTGGGCCGCTTCAACATCTACAACCTGCTCGCCGTCGCGGCGGTGCTGGAGCATCGCGGCGTATCGCTGGATGACATCGTCGGCGTGCTGCCCAAGCTTGGCACCGTGCCGGGCCGGATGGAGGGCTTCACCGCGCCGAACCGGCCGCTGGCCGTTGTTGACTACGCGCACACGCCGCAGGCATTGGCGCATGCGCTGGATTCGCTGCGGCCGCATTGCGACGGCAGGCTGATCTGCGTGTTCGGCTGCGGCGGTGATCGCGACACCGGCAAGCGGGCGCTGATGGGTAGCGCGGCGGCCCGGCTGGCCGACGCCGTGGTCGTGACCGACGACAACCCGCGCAGCGAGTCGCCGTTCGACATCGTCCAGTCGATTCTCGAGGGTATGGGCGAGCGCCGGCATGTGCGTGTCGAACACGATCGCGAGCGGGCGATCCGCTCCGCGATCGACGAGGCGCGGGCCGGAGATATCGTCCTGATCGCCGGCAAGGGACACGAGACCGAACAGATCATCGGCACCGAGCGCCGACCGTTCTCCGATCGCGGCATGGTGTCGCAGATCCTGCATGGCGACTCCGGCCTGGAGGCTGCACGTGGACACGCTTGACTGGGTCGCGGGCGCCGTCGGCGGCACGCTGCATGGGCCCTCCGTGCGGTTCAACGGCGTGACGCAGGACACCCGGAATCTGCGGCCGCAGGACTTGTATGTCGCGCTCAAGGGAGAGCGTTTCGACGGTCATGCCTTTCTGCGTAAGGCGGCGTCGCTGGGCGCGGCCGGTGCCCTGGTGTCT
>NZ_CAXFCL010000243.1:0-2958 GCF_964000955.1 uncultured Abyssibacter sp. | reverse complement strand
GTCGATCAGATCCTCGGTCAGCGCACCGATGATGCCGTTGTTCGCCGCGTAGACGGTGCCGATGCTGTCCGGGTGCCGGCGTGCGGTCTCGATGACGCCGGCCGCCGCCGCGTTGATCACGGAGGTGACGCCACCGGACTGCGCGTAAAGGGCGTTTTTCACCCCGGACATGGGCGCTTCCTGGGAAGTGGGTGGCGCAAGAGGATAATCGAATCGCGCGCAGAGATTCGACTGTGCGATGGTCGAATTCGCGTCGGGCCGGACGGCGGGTGGCGTCCCCGGTTGTAGGAAATTCCAGACTTTGGTCGTACCTACGGCGAGGCCCGCGGCGAAGGCCTGCTCACTCAAGCCCTTGTCGGGGCAGGAGATTCCCGAACCTGGCGGACGAATCCGTGCTCGCCGCTGGCCCGCGAGCGGGCAGTTGTCGATTGACGCCTCTCGAACGCTCAGAGTACCGTTGCCGTTCGCCGCCACCGCGCGGCTGGTTGGTGCGCGGCAGCAGAATCGCGCCCAAGCCTCTCATTCGACATTCGGACTAAGTACATGCGAATCGTATTGCTGGGCGCGCCCGGTTCCGGAAAGGGCACGCAGGCCGCGAAGTTGCAGGAAAAGCACGGTGCGCCTCAGATTTCGACGGGAGATCTGCTTCGGGCCGCCGTTGCGGAAGGCACGGAACTGGGGTTGAAGGCCAAGGCGGCCATGGAAGCCGGGGAACTGGTGGCTGACGAGATCGTCGTCGGCATGATTCGCGAGCGGCTGGAAGCGCCGGGCGCCGACGGTGGATTCATTCTCGACGGTTTTCCGCGCAGCCACACGCAGGCGGCCGCGCTGGACGAAATGCTGACCAAGCTGGGACGCCCGCTGGAAAAGGCGGTGCACCTGGTGGTGGACAACGAAGAAATCATGACCCGTCTGCTGGAACGCAAGCGGGCCGACGACACCGAAGACACGATCCGGCATCGCCTGGAAGTCTTCGAAAGCCAGACCAAGCCGGTGGTGAACTACTACGCCGCGCAGGGCAAGCTGTCGACGGTGACCGGTGTCGGTGAGATCGACGAGATTTTCGGACGGATCGAACAGGCCGTCGGCGTCTGATCGGCGGGCCATCCGGTACGCAGAAAGCCCGCGAGTCGCGGGCTTTTTTGTGAGCGTCAGTCGGCGTCCGCGAGCTGCAAGATCGGCGGTTGTCCCGGCTTGACCCGCAGCGTCTGCGCGCCCTCCAGGAACGCGACGAGGGTTTGTCCCGCGACCCGGGCCCGCCAGCCCCGCAGCAGGTCGAGTTCGCGCTCGCCGGCGGCAAGACGGGTCAGATCGCCGCGGCCGGCGATGGCGCTGGCGGTCATCCGGTGCGCCAGCGCCTGCTGCCGCAACAGGGCCATCAGCGCATCGACCACCGGTTCGGCTTCGGGCGGCAGTGGCCGTTCGTCCTGGGTCTCCAGTTCCGGCCAGTGCCGGTCGGTGGCCATGGCCGCGAGCATCGCATCACCGTCGCGGGCGATGGCCTTGTCCTCCAGCCCGCGGATGCGTTGCAGCTCGCCGCGCTGTTTCGGCTTGCGCCGCGCCAGATCGAGAATCACGTCGTCCTTGAGCACCCAGCGTCGCGGCAGATTGCGCGCCAGCGCGGTGGTTTCCCGCCAGCTCGCGACGCGCGCCGCGACCTGACGCTGATTGGGCCGCAGCTTGCGGATACCCTTGAGCTTGCGCCAGGCGTTGTCGGGTTCCACCACCCAGTGATCGGGCCGGGCCATCGCGGTGAACTCCTCGTCCAGCCAGCCCGTCCGGCCGAGTTTTTCCAGTTCGTCGCAAAGCCGCGCGTAGGCGCCTTCCAGCCAGACCACGTCGGCGGCGGCGTATTCCATGGCATCGGGATCGATCGGCCGGTCCAGCCAGTTCATCCGGGAGAACGCCTTCGGCAGCACCTTGCCCAGGGTTTTCTCGACCAGGGAGCCGTAGCCGATCTGATCGCCGTAACCGAGCAGGCTGGCCGCCAGCTGGGTATCGAAAATCGGCGCGGGCGCCATGCCCAGCTCGTGATGCAGCACCTCCATGTCCTGCCCGGCGGCATGGAACACCTTGATCTGATCGGGGCGGCCCAGCAGCGCGCGCAAGCCCTCGGTGGCGTCGAAGGCCAGTGGGTCGATCACCGCGCATTTTCCGTCCGCGCAGACTTGCACCAGCGCCAGCTGCGGCCAGTAGGTCCGTTCGCGCATGAACTCCGTGTCCACGCAAAGCGAGGTGGCCTCGCGCACGCTGTCGGTATAGGCGGCCAGGGCGGCCGCGTCGGTGATCTGCTGGAAGTCCATGCAAGTGCCGTGTGAGCGGTGAGCGGATAGACTATAGGTTCTCGCCCGCAGGGGTGCTCACCTCGCACGATGTCTCAATTTCTTTCAATGCTGGGCCGATTGCTGCTGTTGCGCTGCGGTCCGCAGGATCTGCCGTACTCCACGTCTCTGCTCGGTGGCAGCATCGCCGCCAGTATCGCCGCCAACATTCTCTCGTTGGGTATCGGTACATCGACGCTGGCCGCGGTTCCGCAGACCCTGGTCGCCACCCTGGTGTCGGTGGGCTTCGTGATCGGCATGTTGCAGATTCGCGAGCGCACGCCCCGGGCGGTGCAGACGCTGACGGCGCTGTTCTCCACCCAGGCGGTGCTCGGCGTGCTCGCCCTGTTTCCGCTGCGCACGCTCGCGCCGGTGTTTCAGCAACTCGCCGAGAATCCGGATGCCGCGTCGACCATCGAGGCGCCGTCGTCGGCGGTGGCCGCCTGGCTGGCGCTGGGGCTCTGGAGCGTGATCGTCACCGGGCACATCCTCAAGAACGCGCTGGACGTGCACATGCTCGCCGGCGTTGGTCTCGCGATCCTGCAGGGGATGCTGATCTGGATCGTCCTGATCCCTCTGGCCTGAGGTTTCGCGGTGGCGCACGTACACATTCTCGGCATCTGCGGCACCTTCATGG
>NZ_CAXFCL010000242.1:0-16910 GCF_964000955.1 uncultured Abyssibacter sp. | reverse complement strand
TTGGCGAAGTTCGACAGCGACCAGTAGCCGAGACCGAACTTGCGGCGGAAGAAGTTGATGTAACGGTTGGATGCAATCAGCGCCTCGTAGGCCACGTCGCCGGCCAGCGCGATCGTGCGGTGATAGCGGGTGATCACGTCGAACAGATCACCGTGGAGAATCAGCAGGCGGCGCCCGTCCACCGTTTCGTGGACCGCCTCGTTGACGACGCGGATGTTGCCCAGCGTCAGACGGTAGTCGACAAACTTGCGGAGGAACTCGTCATGGTTCCCCGTGACATAGTGCACCCGCGTGCCGCGCTTGGACTTCGTGAGGATCTTGCGCACGACATTGGTATGCTCCTGCGGCCAGAAGAACTGTTTCTTGAGCTTCCAGCCGTCGACGATATCGCCGACCAGGTACAGATCTTCGCAGGTCACACCCTTCAGGAAGCGGGTCAGCTTCTCGGCCTGGCATCCGGCGGTCCCCAGATGGACATCCGAGATAAAGACGGTGCGGTAGTGGGTGCGCTCAGATTCGGCCATGGCGGATACACGTCGGGCAGATTGATCCGGCCATGGTCACCGGCGCACATGACACTGAGGCGACAATGCGGTGACCCTTTCGTGACAACAACCCTGTCGACTCGCGATCTTCGTCAAGACCGTGGACAATGGCGTCGCTCGGTGAGGTCTGGCCGCCTGGCCGGGCAAAAACACGCCGTGGACCCCGGGGACATAGGACCATGACAACATCCCGCGCTCAGTTGGACGAACAACTGGAACTCGTCTGGTTCCGACAGATCGTCGAACGCGCACCGGATGCCATCGTCGTCATCGACAGCAGTGGCAAGATCATCCTGGTCAACCGGCAGACCGAGCGTCTGTTCGGATATGCCCGCGCCGACATGCTGGGCGCCCAGCTGGAGATGCTGGTTCCCGAGCAGTACCGCGACGGGCATGCCCGATTTCGCGATGCGTACTTTCTCGAACCCAAGGTCCGCGAAATGGGCGCCGGCCTGGAACTCAGCGGCCGCAAGCAGGACGGCACCGAATTCCCGATCGAGATCAGCCTGAGCCCGCTGGACACCGAGCGCGGGCTGTTCGCTGCGGCGGCCATTCGTGACGCCACTCACCGACGCAAGGCCCAGCGCCAGTTCCGGAATCTGCTGGAGGCCGCGCCCGACGCGATGGTGATCATCGACAGCTCTGGCGACATTGCCCTGGTCAACGCCCAGGCCGTCGGAATGTTCGGTTTCGCGCGCGAAGAGATGATCGGCCAGAAGGTGGAGATGCTGATCCCCGAGCACCTGCGCGGCTCCCACTCCGGACACCGCGACCGGTATTTCGAAAGCCCCAAGGTCCGCGAAATGGGTGCCGGCCTGGAACTCAGCGGGCGCCGCAAGGATGGCAGCGAATTCCCGATCGAGATCAGCTTGTCACCGCTGGAAACCGATGACGGCATGTTCGCGACCGCGGCGGTCCGCGACATCACCGACCGCAAGTTCGCCCAGCGCAAGCTCACCGAATACGCCCGCACGCTGGAAGCCAGCAATGTGCAGCTCGAGCAGTTCGCCTACATCGCCTCCCACGATCTGCAAGCGCCGCTGCGCAACATCGTCGGCTTCAACGAGTTGTTGCGCCGCAAGCTGTCGGCGCATGCCGCCGCGGACGATCTGGAACTGTTCGACATCATCGACGAATGCGCCCGGCGCATGCAGGCACTGATCGACGGCCTGCTGGCGCTGTCCCGGGTCAACCAGACCAAGGTCGACTGGAAGCCGATTCCGCTGCAGCAAATCGTCGACCATGCCTGCCTGCAACTGCAGAGCACGCTGTCGGACGCTGGCGCCACGGTCACGACGGACCCACTACCGACCGTGGAAGGCGACGAGTCGCTGCTGACCCAGCTGATGCAGAACCTGATCAGCAACGCCATCAAGTTTCAGCCGGCGGGCTCCAAGCCGCAGGTACACATCAGCGCACAGGAAGACGAACTGGGCCGACAGGTCATCCAGGTTCGTGACAATGGCATCGGCATCGATCCCGAGCAGATCCAGAGCATCTTCACGATGTTCCGTCGCCTGCACACCACTGACGACTACGCGGGCACCGGAATCGGCCTGTCGATCTGCCAGAAGATCGTCGATCTGCACGGCGGGCAGATCCGCGCGGAATCCCAGCCCGGCGAGGGGACATCGTTCTATCTCGCGCTCCCGGGCGCCGCGCCAAAGGCGTGACGCCTGGCGACACCCGTCGCCCCGTCTTGAACGACAGTCGCCGATCTAGCGCTTGCGCTTCGCCGCCGACGCCGGACGCTTCTTCTTTTTCACGGCGCCTTTCGGTTTGGATTTCGGCTTGCCACCCTTGCCAGCCGACGGCGACTCGGCGGGCGCACCGGACGGCCGCTCCTCGAACACGCGGATCGACAGTTTCTGCCCGCAGACCCGCACGCCCTTGAGATGCTGGAAGATCTCCTTGGGCATCCCCTTGGGAAGATCGACCACGGAAAACCGCTCCCGCAATTCAACGCGTCCGATCGTGCCGGCGTCGATGCCGGCCTCGTTCGCGATCGCACCGACGATATTGCCAGGCTTCACCGCGTGCTCCCGACCCACCGCGATCCAGTACCGGTCGTAGCCATCGGGAACCGCCCGCTGCCCGCGCTCCCGACGGCGGGCACGCTTGTCCGCCGTCGCTTTCGCCGCGGTTGGCGGCACCTTGATCTCGTCCGACGCGCTCAGCAGAAACGGTTGACCACGGTTCAGCTCCGCTGCCAGCGACGCCGCCAGATCGGCGACGCTCATGCCGGTGTCATCGGCCATCTGCTCCACCAGGGACCGGTAGGCATCCAGGCCCGCCGCATGGTGTTCGCGCAGCCGCTCGGCCAGACGCTGACGCCGCATGGCGTTCACCGTCTCCACGGTGGGTAGCGCCATCGGCTCCACCGTGCTGCGGGTGACCTTGCCGATCAGCGACAGCATGCGCTGCTCGCGCGGCTGCACGAACAGGATGGCCACTCCGGCGCGCCCGGCACGCCCGGTCCGACCGATGCGGTGCACGTAGACCTCGGGATCGCCGGGCATGTCGTAGTTGAAGACATGACTGATCCGCTCGACATCCAGCCCCCGCGCCGCGACATCCGTGGCAACGACCACGTGAATCCGTCCGTCGCGCAGCCGCTGCACCGTCTGTTCGCGCTGTTCCTGGGTCAGGTCACCACTCAGCGCCTCGGCCGCCAGTCCCCGCGCGCGAAGAAAATCGGCAACATCACCGGTCGCCGCCTTGGTCCGCACGAACACCATCGCGGCATCCACCGGCTCGACCTCCAGCAAACGCGCCAGCAACTCCGGCTTCTGCGCGGCGGACACCTTGACGAAACGCTGCTCGATCGTCGCGGCGGCCTTGGTCTCCTGCTTGACCCGAACCTGAACCGGTTCGCTCAGATGCTCGTTGGCGATCCGCTCGATCGGCTTGGGCATCGTCGCGGAGAACAGCGCGATCTGCCGGTCGTCGGGTGTATGACTCAGCACCCACTCGACGTCGTCGATGAACCCCATGCGGAGCATTTCATCGGCTTCGTCGAGCACCAGCATCTTCAGCTGCGAGACATCCAGCGCGCCCTTGCGCATGTGATCCATGACCCGCCCCGGCGTGCCGACGACGATATCGACACCGGCACGCAGCGCCCGGGTCTGCGGCGGATACGGAGCACCGCCGTAGACCGACACCACGCGACACCCCGACAGGCCGGCGGCATAGGTTTCGAAGGCCTCGGCCACCTGCTGGGCAAGCTCTCGCGTCGGCGCCAGCACCAGCGCGGACGGCGCGCGTCGCCCGGACGGTGCCGGCTCTTCCGAAAGCATGGCCAGCAGCGGCAACGCGAACGCCGCTGTCTTGCCGGTGCCCGTCTGCGCCAGGCCCAGGACATCGCGCCCTTCCAGCAGCAGCGGGATCGCCTGCGCCTGGATCGGGGACGGCGTGGAATAGCCCAGTGACGTCACCGTGGTGACGAGAGCGTCGGGCAGGCCGAGCGCGGCAAAGCCTGACGGCGAGGAATCAGTGTCCAAGGGAAATCTCGGGGGTGCGTCGACGCGAGGCCGCGTCGGGACAACCGGTTGAGGTCGTCAGAAAGACCCGACGGGCCGGTCAGACCGTGGCCGTCGGAACAACAAGCCGCACAGTATACGGCGACACACCACACCGGTCACTCAACGGCCCGGCGCCGCCGCGGTTCATCACCCGGGCCAGCGACACGCTACGCGGTGATCGCCGCGTAGTGAAAGCGCAGGTGATCCTCGATGAAGCTGGCGATGAAGTAGTAGCTGTGATCGTAACCGCCATGCATGCGAATCATGGCGGGATAACCGGCCTCCTCGCAGGCCGCCTCCAGGCGCTCGGTCTTGAGTTGCTCCTCCAGGAAGTTGTCCGCCGAGCCCTGATCGACCAGCAGCGGCAGATGATGCTCGGTGCGCCCGATCAACGCCACGGTGTCGTACTCGGCCCACGCGGCCGGATCATCACCGAGATACGCGCCCAGCGCCTTCTGTCCCCAGGGCACACCGGCCGGGTTGACGATGGGCGAAAACGCCGACGTCGACCGATACCGCTCCGGATTGCGCAGCGCGATCATCAGAGCGCCATGTCCGCCCATGGAGTGGCCGGCAATCGCGCGGCGGCCATCCAGCGGCAACGCGGACTCGACCAGCGCCGGCAGCTCGTCCACCACGTAGTCGTACATCCGATAGTGGGTGGACCACGGCGACTGCGTGGCGTTGACGTAGAACCCGGCGCCCAGGCCGAAGTCGTAGGCGCCCTCGGGGTCGTCCGGCACACCTTCGCCTCGCGGGCTGGTGTCCGGCATGACCAGCGCCAGCCCGAGCTGGGCCGCGACGCGCTGAGCACCGGCCTTGGTGGAGAAATTCTCGTCCGTGCAGGTCAGGCCGGACAACCAGTACAACACCGGCACGGGCCGCTCGCTGACCTGCGGAGGCAGGTACACCGAAAACGTCATTCGGCATTGGGTTACCGCCGAGTCGTGCTGGTAACGGCGTTGCTCGCCACCGAAGACGAGCTTGGTATCGACCAGTTCGAGATCAGACATCAGTAGTGAATCACCGAGCGAATGGATTGGCCCTCGTGCATCAGGTCGAAGGCAGTGTTGATCTCTTCCAGCGGCATGGTGTGGGTGATGAAGGTGTCCAGTTCGAACTCGCCGTCCATGTAGCGCTGCACGTAATCCGGCAGTTCGCTCCACCCCTTGACGCCACCGAAGGCCGTGCCGCGCCAGACGCGACCGGTAACCAGCTGGAACGGCCGCGTGGAAATTTCCTCGCCGGCACCGGCCACGCCGATGATCACCGACTCGCCCCAGCCCTTGTGGCAGCACTCCAGCGCCGATCGCATCACATGGACGTTGCCGATGCATTCGAAGGAGTAGTCGACGCCGCCATCGGTCATGTCGACGATGACCTCCTGGATCGGCTTGTCGTAGTCCTTGGGATTGACCACGTCGGTCGCGCCCAGCTGCCGGGCGATCGGGAACTTCGATTCGTTGATGTCGATGGCGATGATGCGACCCGCCTTGGCCATGGTCGCGCCGATGATCGCCGACAGACCAATGCCACCCAGACCGAAGATGGCCACCGTATCGCCGGGCTGCACCTTGGCCGTGTTCATCACCGCGCCCATACCGGTGGTCACGCCACAGCCGAGCAGGCAGACCTTCTCCAGCGGTGCATCCTTGCTGATCTTCGCCAACGCGATTTCCGGCAGCACCGTGTACTCGGAGAAGGTCGACGTTCCCATGTAGTGAAAGATCGGCTGCCCGTCGATGGAAAAGCGCGACGTGCCGTCGGGCATCAAGCCCTTGCCCTGAGTGGCACGGATGGCCTGACAGAGATTGGTCTTGCCGGACGTGCAGAATTTGCACTCGCCGCATTCCGGCGTGTAGAGCGGGATGACGTGATCGCCCACCGAGACGCGGGTCACGCCCTCGCCCACGGCCTCGACGACGCCACCACCCTCGTGGCCGAGGATGGACGGAAAGATGCCTTCCGGGTCGGCGCCGGACAGCGTGTAGGCATCGGTATGGCAGACTCCGGTCGCTACCAGACGCACCAGCACTTCGCCCGCCTTGGGCGGTGCAAGGTCCACGGTTTCGATACTCAGCGGCTTGCCCGCCTCCCAGGCCACTGCCGCGCGCGTCTTGATGACATCCATCTCCAGCTTTCTCCAATTCCTGTTTGTGGCCGGAGTGTAGGGAATCGGGGTCGCGATCTCACGCGTAGAAGCACGTATCCGACCGACTTGCTAAATTTCGCCGCCCCGACGACACGCAGGTCCGCAGCACATGAGCCAGCCCAGCCCCGCCATCGGCACGCCGTTCTCCCCTCATGCAACCCGCCTGATGCTGCTTGGCAGCGGCGAGCTGGGCAAGGAAGTCGCCATCGAGGCTCAGCGACTCGGCCTGGAAGTGATCGCGGTGGACGGCTACGCCAACGCGCCGGCGATGCAGGTCGCCGATCGCTCGCACGTGGTCAGCATGCTGGATGCCGCGGCACTGCGCCGCGTGATCGAAACCGAACGGCCGGATTTCATCGTGCCGGAGATCGAGGCCATCGCCACCGCCGAACTGATCGAACTCGAAAAGGAAGGCTGGAACGTCATCCCCACGGCGCGCGTGGCCAATCTGACCATGGACCGCGAGGGCATCCGCCGGCTGGCCGCGGAAACGCTGGAGCTTCAGACATCTCCATACCGCTTCGCCGACAGCCTCGCCGAGGTGCGCGCCGCCGTCGACGCGGTCGGCCTGCCCTGCGTGATCAAGCCGGTGATGAGCAGCTCCGGCAAAGGCCAGAGCGTCATCCGGAGCGAAGCAGACATCGAGCCGGCCTGGACCTATGCGCAGGCCGGTGGCCGTGCCGGCGCCGGTCGCGTCATCGTCGAGGGCTTTGTCGATTTCGACTACGAGATCACGCTACTGACCGTGCGCCATTCGGGCGGCATCAGCTTCTGCGCCCCGATCGGTCATCGGCAGGAGGACGGCGATTACCGCGAGTCCTGGCAGCCGAATCCGATGTCCCAAATGGCACTGTCCCGCGCCCAGGACATCGCTCGCTCGATCACCGATGCCCTGGGCGGGTTCGGTGTGTTCGGTGTCGAGTTGTTCGTGAAAGACGACACCGTGTGGTTCTCCGAAGTCTCTCCGCGCCCGCATGACACCGGCATGGTCACGATGATCTCCCAGGATCTCAGCCAGTTCGCGCTGCACGTGCGCGCCATTCTCGGCCAGCCCGTGCCGGCGATCCGCCAGCTTGGGCCATCAGCCTCCGCGGCGCTGCTGGTCGAAGGTGACATCCAGGCCCCACGTTTCGGCAACCTGGATCAGGCACTCACCGAGCCAGGCACCCAGCTCCGCCTGTTCGGCAAGCCGGCGGTGAAGGGACGCCGTCGCATGGGCGTTGCGCTGGCGACGGACGACACCGTGGAGACTGCTCGCGACAAGGCGATTCGAGTCCGCGAGGCGTTGGGCGTCGTCACCGACTGACGTCGAGACTCAATGGGCGTCACCGCGCGCCTGGATCTCGCCAACCGACGGCCGGTCCCCACCCCCGCCCTTACGGCGCCAGTCATGAAAGCGCTCGACCCAGCGTAGAACGCCTTCGGGCTTGTGCGCGTTCTTCCACTGGCCGGCCGCGTACTTGTTCGCCTCCGACAGCGTCGGATAGACGTGGATGGTGCCCATGATCTTGTTCAGCCCGAGGCCATGGCGCATGGCCAGCGTGTATTCGGCCAGCAATTCGGCGGCGTGTTCGCCGACGATGGTCACACCAAGAATCTTGTCCTTGCCGGGCACGGTCAGCACCTTGACGAAGCCGTGGGCTTCGGAGTCGGCAATGGCCCGGTCGAGGTCGTCGATGCCGTAGGTGGTGACCTCGTAGGCGACGCCCGCCTCCTTGGCCGAAGTCTCGTTGTGACCGACATGGGCAACCTCCGGATCGGTGAAGGTCGCCCAGGGCACGACGGAGTAGTCGACCCGGAACCGCTTGAACTGACCGAACAGCGCATTGACCGCGGCGTACCAGGCCATGTGCGAGGCGGTGTGGGTGAACTGGTAGGGCCCGGCCACATCGCCCGCGACGAAGATGTTCGGGTATTTCGTACGCAGGAAATCGTCGGCGACGATGGTGCGGTCGGTTTCGATCCCCAGCGTTTTCAGGCCGTAGCCGGTCAGCCGCGCCTTGCGGCCGAGCGCCAGCAAGACGCGGTCGAAGGCGATGCGCTGCTCGTCACCCTCCGGGGTCTCCACGACAAGCTGCGGCTGACCATCCACGATCTCCACCGCCTTGCCCCGATGGCCGGTCCGGACGTCGATCCCCTCGCGGCGAAAGCGCTCGGCGACCGCATCGCAGACCTCGGGATCCTCCCGACCCATGATCCGCTCGGCCATTTCGACCTGGGTGACCCGCGCACCCAGTCGGGAGAACGCCTGCGACAGCTCGCAGCCGATCGGCCCGCCGCCCAGCACGAGCAGGCGCTCCGGCAGTTCACGCAGGTTCCACACGGTGTCCGAGGTCAGGTACTCGACCTGGTCCAGGCCGGGAATCGGCGGCACCAGGGGCTCCGCACCAGCGGCGATGATGATGGATCGCGTGGTCAGCACGCGGCCGTCGACCTCCACCGTCCAGGGCGAGGTGATCGTGGCGCGACCCTGGATCACCTCCACGCCCATGCCCTCGTAGCGCTCCACCGAATCATGCGGCTCGATGTCGCGGATCACCCGCTGCACCCGCTCCATGATGTCGGCGAACTCGACCGTGGCCGAGGCGTCTCGAATGCCAAATTCCTGCGACCTTGCGATCTGCGACAGCAGCTTGGCGGACTTGAGAATCGCCTTGGACGGCACGCAGCCGAAGTTGAGGCAGTCACCTCCCATCTTGTGCTGCTCGATGAGCGTGACCTTGGCCCGCGTCACCGCGCCAATGTAGGCGCTGACCAGCCCGGCCGCGCCACCGCCGATGACGACCAGATTCCGATCGAATGATTTCGGCTTGTCCCAGCCCTTGTACACGCGACGTGCCTTGATCCAATCCATGAGCTTCTTGGCAATCAACGGAAAAATGCCCAGCAGCACGAAGGAACCGATCAGACCCGGTGAGGCGATGTCGCCGAGACTGGAAATCTGCGACAGCTGCGTCCCGGCGTTTACGTAGACCACGGTGCCCGCCAGCATTCCGGCCCAGCTCACGACCGCGTAGGTGACGGTGCGGATCGGCGTCAGTCCCATCGCCAGGTTTATGACGAAGAACGGGAATGCCGGCACCAGGCGCAATCCGAACAGATAGAACGCGCCGTCCTTTTCCACGCCGCGATTGATCGCCTCCAGCCGCTTGCCGTATTTCGCCTGGACCGTGTCCCGCAGCAGAAAGCGGGCGATCAGAAAGGCCAGCGTCGCCCCGGTGGTCGACGCAATCGATGCCAGCACGGTGCCGATCACCACACCGAAGATGGCCCCGGCTGCGAGCGTAAGAATCGCCGCGCCCGGCAGCGACAGCGCGGTGACAGCGACGTAGACGCCGACGAAACCCAGCGCGGTGGCGAGCGGGTTCGCATCGTAGAACGCGGCGATCGCGGCTTGCTGATCCTTGATGAAGGCCAGCGAAAAAAAGCGACCCAGATCCAACGCAAAGAAGGCCGCGATGGCGGCCACGATGGCTATCAATAGAACTACGCGCGAACGCGTCATGCGACTCTCCCTGTCCTCGCCGTGTGCGCAATAGACCCGATCAGCAACGGCGGCTTGTCATGCGAGTCTTGAGTATAGGTCCCTAAGTCGTCATCAAACCCCGGCATAATGGCGCGAGGGATTCAGGGAGTGACCGAGTTCGCCGTCATGAGCGACAAATCCGAATTGCTGGCTTCGCTCAAGATCGAGCGGGAACCCGAAACGGACCGCGGCGGTTCGAAATGGATCGCCCTGACGCTGATCGCCCTGGTGCTGATCGCTGTCATCGCAACCGCCGGCTGGTCGCTCACACGCGGCGGCGACGCCGTGGCGATCCGCACGGCCATCGCGACATCGGCCTCTTCGCGTTCGACCGCCGGCCTGTCGGTGCTGGATGCCTCCGGCTATATCGTCGCCCGGCGCAGTGCCACGGTCTCCGCCAAGATCACCGGCAAGGTCACCGAGGTGATGATCGAGGAAGGCCAGCGGGTCGAGGCCGGCGACATCATCGCCACGCTGGAAGATACCAACGAAGGCGCCCAGCTCGCGCTGGCGCAGGCGCAACTCGCCGCGGCGCGCAGTGAACTGGCGCAGCTGGAAGTCCGACTGCGGGACGCCCGCCGCATCGACCAGCGCAACCGCGAGCTCGCCGCACAGGGTCTGGTCAGCGAGGCGGTGCGCGACAGCGCCCACGCCGACGCCGAAGCACTGGCCGCACAACTGGAAGCCGCCAAGGAGAGCGTCAAGGTGGCCGAACGCAGCGTGGACGTGCGCCAGCGCCAGCTGGATGAAACCGTCGTGCGGGCACCGTTCTCCGGCATCGTCACCGTGAAGGCCGCGCAGGTCGGCGAAATCGTCTCGCCGCTATCGGCCGGCGGCGGCTTCACCCGTACCGGCATCGGCACCATCGTCGACATGGATTCGCTGGAGATCGAGGTCGACGTCAACGAGAACTTCATCAACCGCGTCACGCCGGACCAGAACGCTCAGGCGACGCTGAACGCCTACCCGGACTGGAAGATCCCGGCGCGCGTGATCGCCGTGATTCCAACCGCCGATCGCAGCAAGGCGACCATCAAGGTGCGCGTCGCGATTCTGGAGAAGGACGCGCGGATCCTGCCGGAGATGGGCGTACGCGTCGCGTTTCTCGGCGAGGATGCACCGGCCGAGGAATCGTTGAAAGGCGTGTTCGTGCCGCGTCAGTCAGTGCTGGAGGACGAAGGGCAGCCCGTGGTCTTTCTCGTCCGCGGGAACCAGGTCGAACGCCGGGCCGTGACCACGGGCTTGACGCGAGGCGACCGGATACAAATCGTGGCCGGACTGACACCGGGCGACCGGGTAGCAACCGGGCCGGTGAGTGAGTTGTCGGACGGCGCCGCCGTCACCATTGGCGACTAGCGCGCCGGGAAGGGAGCAAGAACATGAGTGATGCGTTGGTCAGTCTGCGCGGGGTCACCAAGTCCTACACGCGCGGCAAGGAAACGGTTCAGGTGCTCGAGGCGCTGGACCTCGACATCGCCCAGGGCGACTTTCTCGCGCTGATGGGTCCCAGCGGTTCGGGCAAGACCACGTTGCTCAACATCATCGGCGGCCTGGACAAGCCGAGCGGTGGCGAAATCAAGGTCAACGGTGAACGCATCGACACGCTGTCCTCCGGCAAGCTCGCCAAGTGGCGGGCGGATCATGTCGGCTTCGTGTTCCAGTTCTACAACCTGCTGCCGGTGCTTTCGGCCCAGCGCAACGTCGAGCTGCCGCTGCTGCTGACCAAGCTGTCCGCGAGCAAACGCAAGGAACACGCGCAGGTTGCGCTGGATATCGTCGGGCTGAAGGATCGCGCCAAGCACAAGCCAAACGAGCTGTCCGGCGGTCAGGCACAGCGCGTGGCGATCGCCCGCGCGCTGGTCGGCGACCCCACGCTGCTGGTCTGCGACGAACCAACCGGAGACCTGGATCGTGCCACCGCCGATGAAATCCTGACCCTGCTGCAGGAGCTGAACCGCACGCACGGCAAGACCATCATCATGGTCACCCACGACCCCAAGGCCGCCGAATACGCAACCCACACCCTGCATCTGGACAAGGGTCGGCTGGTCGAATCCGCCGAGGCCGCGGGGTGAAATTCTTTCCGCTGATCTGGGCTTCGCTGTGGCGCAAGAAGGCACGCACGCTGCTCACGCTGCTGTCCATCGTGGTCGCCTTCCTGCTGTTCGGCATGCTCCAGGGAGTCAACAGCGCCATCAATCGTGGCGTCGAACTGGCCAACGTCGATCGCCTGATCACGATCAACAAGCTGTCACTCACCGAACCACTGCCGATCTCCTACCTCAACCAGATTCGCGCCGTGCCCGGTGTGGAAGGCGTGGCCTACGCGACCTGGTTCGGCTCGTACTACCAGGAACCGCAGCAGTTCGTGTTCGGCTCGCCGGTTGACCCGGAGCTCTACCTTCCGCTGGTCCCGGAGCTGGAGATTTCCGACGAGGCGGTGAACAAGTTGAAGCAGACGCGTACCGGCGCCGTCGTCGGCCAGGCGCTGATGGACAAGTACAGCTGGTCGGTGGGCGACCGCATCCCGATCCAGTCGTCGATCTGGACCAAGTCGTCGGACGGCACATCGAACTGGGAGTTCGACATCGTCGGCACGTACACGGTCCCCAGCGACGTGAACCAGGAGCAGGGCTTTCTGTTCAATCACACCTACTTCGACGAGGCCCGCGCCTTCGGCAACGGCACCGTGGGCTGGTACCTGATCAGAGTCGGCGACCCGACGCAGGCGGCGCAGGTCGCCCAGGCCGTGGATGCACTGTTCGCGAACTCGCCGGCGGAAACCAAGACCCAGAGCGAAAAGGAGTTCTCGCAGTCGTTCATCAAGCAGTTTGGCGACATCAATTTCATCGTCACCGCGATCCTCGGTGCGGTGTTCTTCACGCTGCTGTTCCTGACCGGCAACACCATGATGCAGTCGGTGCGCGAGCGCGTGCCCGAACTCGCGGTGCTCAAGACTTTGGGCTTCACCGACAGCACCGTGACGGTCTTCGTCGTCATCGAGTCGCTGCTGCTATGCCTGTTCGCGGCGGTCATCGGCCTCGGCCTGTCCTCCCTGGCCTTCCCCGCGATGAAGGACGTGATCGGCGAGGCCAGCCTGCCGACCGATGTCATCATCGCGGGCCTGCTGGCGGCGATCCTGCTGGCGCTGATCATCGCGCTGATTCCGGCGTGGAGAACCCTGCGCCTGTCCATCGTCGACGCGCTGGCGGGGAGATAGCGGCATGCTGAAACAGACCATCGCCGTCACCGGCATGAACCTGAAGGCCCTGCCCCAGCGCCTGGGCACCTCCTCCGTCATCGTCATCGGCATCGCCGGTGTCGTCGCCGTGCTCGTCTCGGTGCTGGCGATGGTCGTCGGCTTCCGTGCCACGGTGGAAAACACCGGACGTGATGATCGCGCCCTGGTGCTGCGTGGCGGCTCCCAGGCCGAGATCAACAGCAGTCTGGCCCGCGAGGATGCGCAGACCATTCTCGACGCGGCGGGCCTGCGCCGCGATGCCGACGGCGAGGCCATCGCCTGCCCGGAAGTCGTCGTCATCATCAGCATGAAGACGATCAGCGACGGCTCGGACTCCAACGTGACCCTGCGCGGAACCTGCCCGAAACTCGAAACGCTGCGTCCGGAATTCAAGCTCGTCGCCGGGCGCATGTACGAACCGGCCGTGCGCGAGCTGATCGTCGGCGCCTCCGCGGCGCAGCAGTTCCGGAATCTCGGCATCGGCGACGAGATCGCGTTCCGTGACTCGTCGTGGACCGTGGTCGGACATTTCAGCACCGGTGGCGACAACCACGAATCCGAACTGCTGGCGGATAACGAAACCGTGCTCTCGGCCTACCGGCGCAACGGCTATCAGTCACTGACCGCGATGCTGGAATCACCCGACAGCTTCACGGCCTTCAAGGATGCTCTGACCACCAACCCGACACTCAAGGTCGATGTGCGCACGGAGCCGCAGTACTACGCCAAGCAGTCCGAGCAGCTGACCAAGGTGCTGAACTTCCTGGCCTATTTTGTCGGCGGCATCATGGCCGTCGGCGCCATGTTCGGCGCGCTGAACACCATGTACACCGCGGTCTCGACCCGCTCGGTGGAGATCGCCACGCTGCGCGCGCTGGGCTTCTCCAGCATGCCGGTGGTGATGTCGGTGATCGTCGAAGCCGTGGTGCTGGCGCTGATCGGAGGACTGATCGGCTCGGCGCTGGCGTGGCTGTTCTTCAACGGCAACGCCGTCTCCACACTGGGCGGCAACTTCAGCCAGGTCGTGTTCCGCCTGACCGTCAGCGGCGGCCTGGTCGTCACCGGCATCATCTGGGCCTGCGTGATCGGGCTGATCGGTGGCCTGTTCCCGGCCATCCGCGCCGCGCGGCTGCCCATCGCCGAGGCGTTGCGGGCGCACTGACCACCTGACGTCACCCAGGAAGCACCGCGGTGTGTTCATGCCGAGAAGCTTCGCTAGTTGTCGCACTCGGCAAAGGGGTGACGAACGCGGCGGCTTCGCCGCGCTCAGTGCCGGACCAGCAATGCCTGGAGGGTGGCTTTCACCGTGTGCGGAAACAAGCCCAGCGAGATGGCCGAATAGATCAGTGCACCGCCGATCACCTGCGCAGCCAACACCGCGATCAATGGCATCTCGTCGGGCATGTAGCCGGGCAACACGCTGACGACGACACCCATCACCACACCGGCCGTCATCGCGGGAACCAGGCTCCGCAGCAGCGAACCCACGGAGGCCAGGAACAACCCGCGATAGATCAGCAAGGCGGACGCGGCATCGGTCAGGTAGTACAGCAGTCTTGCGAGACCGATCGCCACGATGCCGAGCGGACTGCCGATGAGCAGCGCCAGCGCGAGCACAAGCAGATTGACGAAACTGACGTAGAAGCCCAGATCGGCGCGTCCACGCGCGGTCGCCGCGGTGTGCACGAACTCGAATGGCGACTGCAAGGCCACCGCAATCCCCAGGAGCACGGCGATCGTGATGGCCGGCGACCATCCTGGGCCAGCCAGCAGGCTGATCAAGCTGTCGGACGTCGCCGCCAGACCGAGGAACACGGGCACAAGAAACAAGGACGTCTGCGCCACGGCACGCGACATGGCCTGATTGAGCTCGGCGTCGGCATGTTGCAGGCGGGAAAACATCGACATGGAGATGTTGTGACTCGCGGAGCCGGTGATGCCGCGAATGGGCTCGATGATGCGCATCGCCATGTTCAGGTAGCCGTTGGCCGCCACGCCAAGTACGCCCGTCACGAGGGACTGGAACACCGCGTCGCTGAGCACCGTCAGCCCCCGATCTGCGGTGTGCCAACCGGCGAACCCACTCAGGTCTTTCAGATGACGGAGTGACCAGCGCGGCCAGATACGGATTCGGATGGACGCCACCAGGGTGGCGGCCAAGACGTAACGCGCAACCAGACGTACCGCGAGCAAACTCCAGACGCCCGCACCGTGGAACACCATCCACAGACCCACGACGGTCCCGCAAAGCAAACCCAGGAAATTGCCGGTCGCGATCGCCCGAAAGCGGCGGGCGCGTCGCGCGGCTGCGTTGTAGATCGCGACCGGGCCCTCGGCGAGCAGGATCAGTGAAAACAATGCGGTGAGCCCACCCATGGAACTCAGCATGGCGTCGCGCGCCGACGTGAGAAACACCGCCGAGGCAAGCCCGCTGATCAGCACCACAGCAAGCAGAAGCGCGGCTGCCAGACAGGCGCTGAAGTGCGCCTTGCGAACCACGCGGCGTTGCACCAGCCCTTCTTCAAACGGGGCGCAGACAATGATGGCCAGCACCTGCACCAGGGCAATGGTCAGCGCGGATCGACCAAAGTCCTCCTCACTCAACACGCGCGCGAAGATGATGGTCGAGCCAATCTGCAGAACGAATCGCCCGACCGCATCACCTCCCAGGTAAAGCAGCCATCTGGAGAGTTGCGAGAGCTTCATGCCAGACGAGGGCCCCCAGGGAGGCAAGCAAACGCGGGCGAACCCGTCAGCATGTCAGCGGCTGCTCGAATCGGCCGCCACCGGAGACAGCGCTACGCGTTGCCGCGGGGAGGCTCACTGAGATACCCGCGCTCGCCGTAGCGACGGCGGAAGTAACCACCCAGCAACGCCCGATCAATGCGCTTGAGCAATCCGCGGGCATCGAGTTCGCGCTGGCGTCGATGCAGCCTGTCGATCGAAGGTTTGAGATCGGTGCGCCCTCGTTGAAGCAGCAGCGGCAGCGTTTCGAGATAGTCCTGGTACTCAAGATCCATGTTCCCATGTTTCAGGAGTCGATCCGCATCCAGATGCTGAAACGGAAATAGCGAGCTCCCCTCCAGCGCGCCGAACGCCTCCAGCATCATCATCGTTCGCACGCATTTTTCGCAGGCGCCGCAGTTCAGGTATCCGTCGGGCGGCTGCACATCGCATACACGCAGGTTGGCAAGCGCAACTGGCGAGGCGGCGATTTCCCGCGTTTTGTCGAGCCGCGACCAATCGATACTGTCGTGTTCGACCGCGAGCGCATGACTGCTGAAGCAGGGATCGAGCAGCGGATGGGTCCCCCACGGTTCCATGGACTTCATGTGGTCGGATGAAGCAATCAGCACGCTATCCACGCGCTGATGCAACCCATGCGCAATGGAGGCCAGCGCGGCACCATTGAACGTGCGCGTCCAGTAGAAGTATCCGGGATCCCGATCCATCCAGTGGCGATAAATGTTGGTTTCGACCGTCAGCATCTCGACGCCGATCGACCGCAGCGTGTCGCTTAACAGCGCAGTCGCCGACTCGAAATTCTCCCGGCTGACCTCGCGCTGCAAACCGTAGATGCCAACGCACAGCCGAATTCGCCCCGGGTGACCCATCGGATACTGCCGGTGATTTCTCAGCAACGTGGCCCAGGAGTCGACTCCACCCGAGAAATAGCTTGCCGTGAGCGGCGTGCCGGCACCGGTGAGCTGGGCGACGCGATCCACTTCGATCTCAAGCGGCGCGTCACGAAACGCGAACCAGTGATTCAACCAGGCCAGCCCGAGCCTCACGTTGCGAAGCAAGGTTGGGCACACGGGTTGATCCAGCGCCAGCCGCAACTCACCAAACACCATGGCGGGAACCGCCGTCGCGACCAGCAGGGCATTGGCGGCGCCCTCCTCCGAGCATTCCATCCCGCCCC
>NZ_CAXFCL010000241.1:0-1831 GCF_964000955.1 uncultured Abyssibacter sp. | reverse complement strand
CCTCCGCCGAGCCCCAGGGCGGCGTGCAGTTGCAGGGCGAGGCGGCGATCTGCGCGCTGTACGTCAACGAGTTGCTGCTGCGGCTGCTGGCCCGTGACGATCCGCATCCGGAGATCTACCCCCTGTACTGGGCCTGTCTGCGCCGGTTGCCGACGGGGGAGGAGCGTGAACCCGCGTTGCGCCGCTTCGAATACCGCTTGCTGGAGGCGCTGGGCTACGCGTTCTCCCTGGACATCGATGCGCGGGGCGAGCCGGTCCGGGCGGACCGCGCGTATTGGCTGGATGCTCATGCGGGTCTGATGCCGGTGGAGCGGACGGATGGCGAGACCGTCAGCGGCTCGGCGCTGCTGGCGCTGGCGGCGGATACCTGGACCTCCGCGGCGGACCGGGCCCAGGCCCGGCGCCTGATGCGCGCGGCGCTGGCACCGTATCTGGGCACGCGACCGCTGGAGTCTCCGCGCCTGCTCAAGCGGCTGCGGCAGATGGAGTCGTCAGGTCGGTAAGTTGGCCCGGAGGCACCGGGGCAGGCGCTTTTTTTTGCGCGCGCCTCTATGATGCGCGTCCGTTTCCACATGCATTCTTAGCGTTTTGCTGTCGCCATGAGTCACCCTCCGATCCGTCTCGGCGTGAACGTCGATCACGTCGCCACTATTCGCCAGGCCCGCGGCACGGTTTATCCGGACCCGGCCGAAGCCGGCTTGCTGGCCGCGCATGCGGGTGCCGACGGGGTCACGGTTCATCTGCGTGAGGATCGGCGCCACATCCAGGAGCGCGATGTCCGGTCGCTGGCGGCTCAACTCAACGTGCCGCTGAATCTGGAGATGTCCCTGGCCGACGACATGCTGGACTTTGCCGTAGCCGTCGCGCCGCCGCATTGTTGTCTGGTGCCGGAGCGGCGCGAGGAACTGACCACCGAAGGCGGCCTGGACGTCGCCGGGCAAACCGATCGCGTACGGCGCGCCGTCGAGCGACTCGCCGGCGCTGGTGTGCGTGTCTCGCTGTTCATCGATCCGGATGAGCGCCAGCTCGAAGCTGCGGTGGCCGTCGGCGCGCCCGCGGTCGAAATCCATACCGGCGAATACGCGGATCATCCGGAGCGGATGGACGAGCTCGCTGCCCGGATTCGAAACTTTGCCCGCGAGGCCTCCGCCGCCGGGCTGGAAGTCCACGCCGGGCATGGTCTGCATCTCGACAACGTGGGTCCCATCGCGGCGATCGGCGAGATCGTCGAGCTCAACATCGGGCATTTTCTCGTCGCGCGGGCGCTGTTCGTCGGTTTGCCGGCCGCCGTCAACGAGATGAAGCAGCGGATGGTGGCGGCTCGGGGCTGAACCGGGGCAGGCGCCTCAGTCACTCAGCTTGTCGAGATAGGCGTCCACCTGTGCGAACAGGGTCTCGCGCAGCGGCTCCAGTTCGGACCAGGCAACGTCGGTCTCATCCTTGCCAAGACGCTGCTCCAGGCGGCGGCAGACATCGCGCAGGGCATGCAGCTTGTAGAACGCCGCGGTGCCGTGGAGCTGGTGCGTGGCGTCATAGGCCTGCCGGATGTCCCGCTGCTGCCAGGCATCGCGAATCTGCTGCACCTGCAAAGGTAATTCCGCGCGCAGCATGTCCCGCAGTTCCGGATCGTCGGTCAGTGGGGGTGTATCGCCGGATTCCGCCGGTTCGGCCAGCCGCAGCAAGTGGCGCAGCAGCACGCGGTCGTCCGCGCCCTTTTCCAGCACGCTGTCGGCGCCGGCCTGCAACCACTGCTTGCGCAGCTCCGGCGACACGCTGGCGCTGAGTCCGATGATCAGCAGCCCGTCGCCGTGCTCCAGCGCCCGCAGCGCCT
>NZ_CAXFCL010000240.1:0-2780 GCF_964000955.1 uncultured Abyssibacter sp. | reverse complement strand
TGTCTTCGCCGACGAGGAACGAACCACATTCCTGCAACAGCTCATAGGCTTCGCGCCCCTGGGATGCGGATTTGCGCTCACAGGAACCTGCCCGGCGATAACCGACAGACTTGAGCTCCCGAGCGTGGCGGGCATCACCGTGCCGGACGCGTTCTCGTCAGAATCTGTCCCGGCGGTTCTTCCAGTGGCGGGCGGATGGAACACGTCCGCGCTCACCTGGGAGTTCATGTTCGATGACGACGACGTCGTGACCGTCGACATTGAACTCGGCGGCCAGCAGCCGCTCGGCCAGCGCCATACCGACACCGTTGGCGATGCCCTGCCCCAGCGGACCGGTGGTCGTCTCAACGCCCGGCGTTTCGCGGTACTCCGGATGCCCGGGCGTTCGCGAATGCAGCTGGCGGAACGCCTTCAGATCATCGAGCCCCAGGTCATAACCGGTGAGATGCAGCACCGCGTAGAGCAGCATGGAACCGTGTCCGTTCGACAGCACGAAACGATCGCGGTCGAACCAGAGCGGGTTGTTGGGGTTGTGCCTGAGCACGTCGCGCCAGAGGACTTCCGCAATGTCGGCCATGCCCATGGGCATGCCGGGGTGTCCCGAATTGGCGGCCTGGACGGCGTCCATGGCCAGCGCACGGATGGCGTTGGCGCGAAGACGCGGAGACGTGGAGTCAACCATGTAGACCTGGGCCTGAAGGAAGGTTCGGAGCAAAAAGGCCGGCGAAATGACCGGCCTTGCTGCGCAAAATGGGGCGATATTCTGGCCGAGACGCCCTGTCTAGGCAAGGCGAGGGGTGCTCTGATATATGCTGATGGCCGAGGAATCAGAGTCGCTTGAACGACCTTTTCGCATGTTTCAGGGAGGAGACACCCATGCGCATCAGCCCCCGTCCGTCCGTCACCCCGGCGCTGGCCGCCGTTCTCTGCACCGGCCTGGTGGTCTCCGCGTGCTCCAAAACGCCATCGGATGACGCGCCGGCAGCCACCGCCGCTCCCGATCGCAAGACCGCCTGGGTCGATGGCGACCGGCTGATCTCGGCCGACCAGGCCCCGGGCGAGTGGATGAGTCATGGACGGACCTACGACGAACAGCGCTACTCGCCGCTGGACCGGATCACCGATGGCAATGTCGCCGATCTGGGACTGGCCTGGCAGTTCAAGCTGGACGTGGATCGCGGCACCGAGGCCACGCCCATCGTCGTCGACGGCGTCATGTACACCACCGGCGCCTACAGCATCGTCTACGCGCTGGACCCGGTGTCCGGCGAGCTGCTGTGGAAATACGATCCCGGCGTGGACCGCTCCATCGCCGGCCGCGGCTGCTGCGGCGTGGTCAACCGTGGCGTCGCTCCCTGGAAGGGAAAGCTGTATCTCGGCGCCTATGACGGACGTCTGATCGCCCTCGATGCCCGCACCGGCGAGGAGGTCTGGTCCACACAGACGGTGGACACGACCAAGAACTACACGGTGACCGGCGCGCCGCGCATCATCGACGGCAAGGTGATCATCGGCAATGGCGGCGCCGAGCTGGGCGTGAGGGGCTATGTCTCCGCCTACGACGCCGCGACCGGCGAGATGCTGTGGCGTTGGTACACGGTACCGGGCGATCCCGCCCAGCCAGCCGAGAACGCGGCGATGGAAGCCGCACAGAAAACCTGGTTCGGCGACGTGTACTACAAGCAGGGCGGCGGCGGCACGGTCTGGGATTCCATGGCCTACGACCCCGAACTGGACCTGCTGTACATCGGCACCGGCAACGGCTCGCCGTGGAACATCAATTACCGCTCCGAGGGCAAGGGCGACAACCTGTACCTGTCCTCCATCGTCGCGCTGAAACCGGACACCGGCGAGTACGTCTGGCACTACCAGACCACGCCCGGGGACAGCTGGGACTACACCGCCACGCAGCACATCGTGCTGGCGGACATCCCCATTGACGGTGACATGCGCAAGGTGCTGATGCAGGCGCCCAAGAACGGTTTCTTCTACGTCATCGACCGCGAGACCGGCGAGCTGATCTCCGCCGAAGCCTTCGTGCCGATCAACTGGGCCAGCGGCATCGACATAGAAACCGGGAGGCCGATCAAGACCGGGCTCGCCGACTACAGCGAAACCCCCAAGCTGGTCCTGCCCAGTCCTTATGGCGCGCACAACTGGCAGCCCATGTCCTACAACCCGCGGACCGGGCTGGTCTACATCCCGGCGCAGATCACCGGACATCTGTTCGAGGACGAGGGCAAGGTCCCGGCCCATGCGCTGAATCTGTGGAACGTCGGCCTCAAGCCGATGAAGATTCCGGAAGACCCCGCAGAGCTCGAGGCCGTGGGCGCGCAATTTGCCGGTCAGCTGCTCGCCTGGGATCCCGTCAGGCAGGAGGCGGCCTGGACCGCGGACTACGCCTCGCCGTGGAATGGCGGCACGCTGACCACCGCCGGCAACCTGGTCTTCCAGGGCACCGCGGATGGACGCGTCACGGCCTACGCCGCGGATTCCGGTGAACTGTTGTGGGAGTCCCCGGCCAATACCGGCGTCATCGCCGCACCGATGACCTATGCGATCGACGGCGAGCAGTACGTGACCTTCATGGCGGGCTGGGGCGGAGCGTTCGCGCTCGTCGCAGGTGGCGCGGTGGAGGACATCGTGCGCCGCCAGTCCGAGTCCCGCGTGTTGACGTTCAAGCTCGGCGCCGACGGCAAACTGCCGCCGCCGAAGAACACGCCGGTGCCGATCCCGACGCCGCCCGAACTCACTGCGTCGACAGACCAGATCGAGGCGGG
>NZ_CAXFCL010000239.1:0-1652 GCF_964000955.1 uncultured Abyssibacter sp. | reverse complement strand
GGGTGATCGGATTCGCGATCACGTGGGTGATGGCCGGCGATGGGGGTTGCGCGTCCGGTACTCGGACGAGGGCGAGGCGGCGCTGGAGACGGGCGGCGGCATCGCCAACGCACTGCCGCTGCTGCCGCCGGACGAGCCCGTGCTCATCTGCAATGCCGATGTCTGGAGTGACTATTCGCTGACTGGCCTGGCGACGTTGAACTGGCCGGCCGGCCGGCTGGCGCATCTGGTGCTCGTGCCGCCGCTGCCAGGTATGCGCGCCGATTTCGATCTCGATGACGGGCGGGTCGTCGATTCGCCCGCGCCGTCCTGGACATTCAGCGGCATCAGCCTGATCCACCCGGATCTGGTCGCGGGACAGGCGGAGCGCGCGTTTCCCCTGGCTCCCCTTCTGCGTCAGGCGATGGCCCGTTCCGTGGTCAGCGGGGAGCTCTACCGGGGTGTCTGGAACGATGTCGGAACACCGGAGCGCCTTGCCGCCGTCGAGCGGTCCGGCTGACCTGGCGGATCAGATCGGCAGGCGGTGGCGCGGCAGCGCCGGCTCGCGTTCCGGTAGCAGGTCCGGCGGACATTTCACCAGCTGCGCATCGATCGCGCGCTGCGCCTGACGGGCCAGCGTCGTCCGATCCATCCCTGCGCTGTCGACCGCGTCCAGAAACCATACGTCGACGACGATGCGGGGGCGTTGCAGGATGCGCAGCAGATGCGGCACGAACATGTCGTCGCCGACATAGGGCGTGACCGTTGCGGTTTCCGGGTCGGGCCCGTAACGCAGCAGGACCGGCACGACCGATCGATTGGACTCGATGGCCGCGGCGAACAGTCGCGGCTGGAACCGCCGGGTCGTCGCGCCCAGCGTTGTCGTGCCCTCCGGAAAGACCGTGACCGACTGGCCGTTGTCCAGATGTCCCGTCAGGCGCGTGACCAGTCGCCGGGTTCCCTGACCACCACCACCGCGACGATGAAACTCGGTGCCGGCGGCGCGGGCAAGCCGGCCGATCAGCGGCCAGTCGGCGACCTCGGACTTGGAGACGAAGCGGGTGGTCGTCAGGGCGCCGAGCACGGGAATGTCGAGCCAGGACACGTGATTGCTCACCAGCATCACCGGTGTCTTCGGCAGCGGGCCGTGCACCTGGATGTTCACGCGCAGCACGCGGCAGAGCTGGCGATGCCACCACTGCACGATTCGCTCGCGCGACGGACCGACCGCGGCAAGTACGTCGATCAGCAGGCTGACGATGAGGCCGAGCAGCAGGTGGGCTGCGACGAGCAGGCCTCTAAGAACGAGCCGAATGATGGCGGGCACCGTTGGACTTGGCGTCTTCGGAAGGCATGAAGCGGCGTGCGTAGCGCGGCGACAACTCGTCGATGTCGAGCAGCATGAGCACGTCGCAGCAGTTGAAGGATTCGTCCCAGTACGGCGCGCCGCAGGCCTTGGCACCCAGGCTGACGTAGGCCTTGAGCAGCGGCGGCATGCGCATGGCGACCTCGGCGGGCGGGCGCTGGACGGGGTAGGGGCGCCGCGGTGTTACATGGATGGCTTCGGGCGCCATGTAGCGACGTTCGATCTTGTCGAGGATGGCGCTGGCCTGATCGCCGCCATCCTCCAGGCCGATGCTCGCGCAGCCGAACAGGTAGCGGTAGTTGTGCTG
>NZ_CAXFCL010000238.1:0-15781 GCF_964000955.1 uncultured Abyssibacter sp. | reverse complement strand
GGGCTACGTGGAGGTGCTGGGCGCCGGGAATCTGTTCCTGGGCGTCAACGCGGTGGATTACTCCGGTTACCCGGACTGTCGGCCCGAATTCATCGATGCATTTTCCGAACTGTCGCGGCTGGCGACCAGGCAGGGTGTGGAAAGCGGGCAGGGGCTCAACATCCACGCACCGCTGATCCACCTGAGCAAGGCGGACATCATCCGCCGCGGGCTGGCGTTGGGCGTGGACTACGCCATGACGGTGTCCTGCTACCAGGCCGATGCCGCCGGTCGTGCCTGCGGACGCTGCGACTCCTGCCGGATCCGGCGCGACGGCTTCGCCCAGGCCGGCGTCGACGATCCCACGCTGTACCAGCCCGACGCGAGCGGGTAGAATGCGCCTCCGCTGGCGGGCCGCAGTGTCGTCAACCTGATGCGCCTCGTCGGCCACACCGCTTTCAAACCGCGCGGACCGGGCGCCTTGTCGCTCCGAATGGGTCGTTAGCTCAGTTGGTAGAGCATCGGGCTTTTAACTCGCTGGTCGTTGGTTCGAATCCAACACGACCCACCATACAATCTGTGACCTGGACGCCCCGCACGACGGGGCGTCTTCGTTCAGGAGGCGCGCGACGACCGTTCGGGACCGGTGATCCCTCACCGCAGCGTTCCGCTGTGTATGATCCGCTGCTGATCTCGGCAAGACCATTCCCATGTTCGGACGACGACGCAATCTCATTCGAGTCCCGCGTGACCTGTCGACGGTGACGCGCATCGACAGCGGTGCTGAAGCGGATCCGGCGTCGCTCGGCGTCGCCGAGAAGGACATTCGACGCATCTGGTCCAGCATCGAGCACCTCTACCGGGGCGGTACGCAGCCGTTCATCTCCCTGGGTCTATGGCGCAACGGCCAGTGCCTGATCAAGCGCTCCATCGGCCATGTGCGAGGCAACGCGCCGACCGACCCGGACGACGGGCGGGCCGTGGTCGGCACGCCGGACACACCGGTCTGCCTGTTCTCCGCGTCCAAGGCCGTGACCGCGGTGCTGATCCATCAGCTCGCGGAGCGGGGGCATCTGAGTCTGGAAGCGCCGATCGCCGAGTACCTGCCGGAGTTCGGCGCCCGCGGCAAACACCGCGTGACCGTGTCGGAGTTGCTGGCGCACCGGGCCGGCATTCCCCGCATCCCGATGCGCAGGCCCGATCCCGACATCCTGTTCGACTGGGATGCCGCGGTGGACCTGCTCTGCCGCGCCAAGCCGCTGCATCATGGCGGCAAGCAGGTTGCCTACCACGCGATCACAGGCGGGTTCATCCTGGGCGAGGTGGCTCGTCGCACCACCGGCCGGGAGCTACGACCGCTGCTGGACGAACTGCTGCGCACACCCCTGGGCCTGCGTTACTTCAGCTATGGCCTGGATGCGGCGCACCGCCATGAACTGGCGCAGGACACCTTCACCGGCCCGGTGCCGCCGAAGCTGATCGGCATGATCGCCAAACGCGCGCTGGGCGTACCGTTCCAGACGGTGCCGTCGATCTCCACCGACCCGCGGTTCATGGAGGCGGTGATCCCGGCGGGCAACATCGTCGCCACCGCCGACGAGATGTGCCGCTTCCTGACCATGCTGCTGCAGGACGGGGCGTGGCAGGGGACGCAAGTACTGAAGCCGGAAACCGCACAGCGCCTGCGCATGCCCGTAGGCGGCCGGCAACTCGACAAGACGCTGGTCGTTCCGGTGCGCTTCTCCGAAGGCCTGCTGCTGGGCGATTCGCCGGTCGGCCTGTACGGGCGCAACAGCAGTGCCAGCTTCGGGCACCTGGGCTTCATCAACATTCTCTGCTGGGCCGATCCGAAACGCGATCTGGCCGTCAGCCTGCTGACCAGCGGGAAACCCGCGGTGAGCTCGCATCTGCTGCAACTGGCCAGGGTGGTCACGGCGATCGACCGGTTGCCGATGGCCTGATCCGTCGGGTATCCGGCTAGCGGGTGGTGAAGAACACGGCACCGGCGAGCACCGCCAGCCACGCGAGCCCCTTGAACAAGAAGAACAGGAACCCGGCGGCCAGCAGCGGCTTCAGCCAGCGGCGCAACCGCGTTCGTGGCGGCGACTCCTGCGTGGCTTGCGGGTCCGGGGTTTCCATGGCGAGGCATCTTATCAAGGCAATCCGGCCGGCCCGGCTCCAAGAACAAAAACGCCCCGGGCTGCACACGCAGACCGGGGCGCGAACCGAAAAGGTTCAGGGAAACACCGGGTTTCCTACAGCGCTCCGAGGAAGGCGATGCCGGCGAAGGCAAAGCCGGAACATGCACCGGCCGCGCCAAGCAGTTCGGTGTAGTCCACGGTTTCCGCACTGCCGCCATCCGGCGTCAGCGTGACGGTATCGTCGCTGTTGAAGGTCACCGTCGCCGTGGAGCCGCCACTACTGATCTCGATGGTACCGCCGACGAACGGGCTGAGGCTGCCATCGGCCGACTCCATCAGAGCGTCGGTAGTCGCGATTTCCGACTGGGCGTTGGCGCAGCCGGAACCCGGAATTTCCGGGGTGATCGCAAAGCCGAACGGTCCGTCGATGTAGCTGCCGCTGGCATCGGTGAACAGCCGGAACGGCGCGTCCGTGTTGCCGAGGAAACTGTTGAACGTGCCGGAGGAGCTCACGTTCTGCCCGTTGGCGGTGGTGTCCACGTCGTAGTCGCCGTCGAAGTTGAATTGCAGACGCTGATCGTATTCGCCGGCCACCGCGTCCTCGGATTCGTCCACCCGGACGAAGAAGCCGTAGTCGATGTCCAGCACCACGGTCGTACCCTGCTGCTCGGTGTCCAGGTGATAGGTGAACCCGTAGGGCGCGCTCGTGGATTCGCCGATCGATGCGTAGAACACCGAGGCGTCGCCATCGACTACCTGACCTGCCTCGGAGCGGCCGTCGATCACGATGTAGTCGTTGGGGGTTTCGCCACCGTCGAGATTGCCCTCCAGGCGGCAGTCGTCGGCGACTTCACCGGAGACGTCGAAGGTCATCGACGTGAACGGCGAGCCGACGTCCTTGCCGGATTCGCTGACATCCATGACAGAACCGGAATCGCATTCGCCGTCTTCCACCGTCTTGCGCCGGGCGTCGACCCCGATGGTCGACCCGAGCGAGTCGATGCCGCTGATCAACTGCGCCAGGCTGCCGACCTGCGCACGCACGGTAGCCGGATCACTCAGATCCGCCGAACCGGTGACCGGGTCGCCGCCTCCGCTGTTGTCATCCTCATCATCGTCGCTGCAGGCCGCCAGCGACATCGCGACCATCACGGCCGCCGTCGTCATCATTAACTTGTTCATGAGCACACTCCCTCTCGTCAAACGCGCGTAATTGCGAGCGGGAGCGTCCCGTGTTCCGGGGGTTCGCCATACCCCCCAATCAGGGGTGTCATGCCCGCGGGTGCTGCATTTTGGTGAACCCCGTCACGTCGCGATACGAGCCTCCGGGTCGCAAGCGTCGGACGCTGCTTCGGAACTTTCGGCGGCCGGTGAGGACTGTTGTAGCAACCCATCCGATCGCCGGACGTGGGTTTCGCCCGTTGATCCGGCACGTGTTCAAGGAAGAACGCATGACAACGACGCTTCTCACCAACCGGCGTGGCCGGACTCTGTTGGGCGCGCTTGCGGCCGCCGGTCTGCTGCTGACGCAAGCGGCACCCGCCGCGCAGACGATCGGCAAGCCGCAGAGCTTCGACTACGCCTGGCTCAAGGGACACGCCCGCACGCTCGCCCAGCAGCCATACCAATCGCATGAAGGGGAAGTGCCCGAACAGCTGGAATCGCTGAGCTGGGACGATTATCAGCAGCTTCGTTACGACAAGGAGCATGCGTTGTGGCGTGACTCCGACGCGCTGTTCCGTGGCGAGCTGTTTCACCTGGGGCTTTACTTCCAGACCCCGATCACGATGTACGCGCTGGAAGACGGGCAGGCCAGGGAGCTGGCTTACGACCGTGATCTCTTTGACTACGGAAAATCCGGCGTCAACGCGCGCAAGCTCCCCAAGGACCTGGGTTTCGCCGGCTTCCGCTATCAGTTCCATACCGACTGGCAGCGCGATGTGGTCGCCTTTCTTGGCGCCAGCTATTTCCGCGCGGTTGGCGCGGAGATGCAGTACGGCATGTCGGCGCGGGGCCTGGCGGTGGACACCGCGATGCCGGACGGCGAGGAATTCCCGCTGTTCACCCATTTCTGGCTGGAAACCCCGGCGCCCGGCAGCGACACGGCCACAGTCTACGCCTTGCTCGATTCGCCCAGCGTGACGGGCGCATACCGCTTCGACATCACGCCGGGCGAGACGCTAACCATGAAAGTCGACGCCGCGATCTATCCACGCCAGCCCATCGACCGCCTCGGCGTCGCCCCGCTGACCAGCATGTACATGGTCGGCGAGAACAGCAGCCGCACGGACTGGGACTGGCGCCCGGAGATTCATGATTCCGACGGGCTGCTGATGCACACCGGCGGCGGGGAGTGGATCTGGCGTCCGCTGGCGAACCCGTCCAGTCTCCGCTTCAACGCCTATTCCGACGCCAGCCCCCGTGGTTTCGGTCTGCTGCAACGCGACCAGCAGTTCGACCACTACCAGGATGACGGCGTGTTCTACGATCGCCGGCCCGGTGTCTGGGTGGAACCGACCCATGACTGGGGCGAGGGCAGCGTCCAGCTGGTGGAGATCCCGACGCTGGACGAAACCTTCGACAATATCGTCGCGTTCTGGAACCCGGCGGAGCCGGTCGAAGCCGGGCGGGAGCTGCTGTTCAGCTATCGGCTGCACTGGGGCACGCAGCGCGTCGTCCCGCGCAACCAGGCTCGGGTGGTCGATACCTTCACCGGACTGGGCGGCGTGGTCGGGCAGCGACGCGAGTACTTCAGCCAGCGCTTTGTCGTGGACTTCGCCGGCGGGCCATTCCCGATGCTGGGCCAGGACACCACCGTCGAGCCGGTCATCACGGCGTCCTCCGGCACCGTCGAGATCACCTCCGCTCGGCCGCAGCACGCCATCGACGGCTATCGGGCGATGTTTGATGTGGTTCCTCCCGATGGATCGACCGACCCCATCAACCTCAAGCTGTATCTCGCCATCGATGGCCGCCCGGTAACCGAGACCTGGATTTATCAATGGACGCCACCGCCGGCGGACCAGCGGGATCTGCGCAATCCGGGGCACCTGTAAGTCAGCGCCTGCATCCTGATTCCCGACAACAGGTAGGGCAGGAATGATCGTCGACATTGCGGCTGCCTTCGGGCCCACGCGAAAATGACCAACCGGTTTCGTTCGCGAAGCCATGGCGCGATCAGGGAGAACAGGTGAAACGGGTTGGTTAACCGTGGTGTCGGCACGGTGCCGGATGACAACGCGCGGCTCTTGGGGTTCGCGGCTGTTTCACCCACGCGATGAAACACGATAAGCCCGGTATCAAGGATCTGGAGGATCAGCAGGCCCGCGGGCACTATCTGCTGACTTTCGATGCCACGTTGGAAGGTCCGTTTCGCCAGTACTACGTCCGCTTTATGCGTCTTCACGCAATGGCGGCGCAATACGCTGCACTGCTGTTGTGCGGTCTCGCGTTGTTCATCGAGTTCGCTTTCCTGCGATCACCATCGGAAGTGCAGCAGGTGTTCTTGATTGTGTTCGCCGCCGTCGTTCCCGTGGGGGTGATCATCGGTGGAGGCTACCTGCGCCTCGACCCCTCGGCACGGTGGTTGCCCGGCCTCTCGGTGGGTCTGATGATCTGCGCGTTTCTTGCGGTCTACTGGCTGGAAACAGTCTACACGCGCCACGGAATCACCTACGGCTACCAAACGCTAACCTTCGTACTGATCTTCAATTTTTTGCTGCTCGGACTCCGCTTTTACCAAGCACAGGCCCTCGCGTTGATCGGGCTAACGGGATTGATCACCACATACTGGTTCTTGGAGGTGTCACCGCGCGACATCGCGCTAAAGACCTACAACTACCTCGGGGTTGGAGCGTTGGCGAGCACGGCCGGCTACCTGCAGGAATACATCGTCCGCACCAATTTTCTCGACCGCGGCATCCGTCGCCACCAGGCGCTACACGACGGCCTGACCGGACTGCTCAACCGGCACGGGCTGGACATCCACGCCGACAGAAGCTGGCGACATGCCCGGCGGAAAAATACGTCGGTCGCCGTCGCGGTCTTCGACATCGACTGGTTCAAGGACTACAACGACGAGCTTGGTCATCCGGCGGGGGACGCCTGCCTGTCACGTGTCGGCGCCTGTTTGCTGCAATACACGCGCCGCCCGCTGGACAGTGCCGCGCGGCTGGGCGGCGAGGAGTTCGCCGTGGTCTGGGAGGATGTGGACGAACAGGCCGCGATGACGCTCGCCGAGCGCGTCCGCGCCGCAGTGGAGTCGCTGGCGATCAGGCATCCGTCGCCGCATGCCGATCACGTCACCGTCAGCGGCGGGGTGATCGCCGTCAGTCCGTCCAGCGGATTGTCGCTGAACACGGCGATTCTTGCCGCGGATGCCGCGCTCTACGAGGCCAAGCGCAAGGGGCGCAACCGGGTCGAGCTCGCCCGGGATTTCAGCGTGGAAAGGCCGCTAGCCGGCGGCGACTGATTCCTCGGCTTCCGCGGCAGCCATCGCCTGGGCGCCGAAGATGATCATCCGGATCATCGTGACCATCTGATCGGCGATCACCTCGCGCTGCTCGGGACCTGCCTCGACGGCCGATCCGCCGAGGGCGAACACGAGCCGGGTGATTGCCTTGGCGGCCAGTGCCGGTTGCGTCAGTTGCTGGCCGCGCTCCCGCGTCAGCCTGACGAGGTCATCACGAAGTTCGTCCTCGAAGTAACGCAGTTCGCGGTCCACCGCCTGCTTGTAGGAATCCGAACCGACGGTGCCTTCGCACAGCAGCACGTGCAGCAATCGGGCATCGGATGCCAGCTGGTCCATGAAAACCGTCACGGACGGCCGCGTGACCTCCTGGGTGGCGGACACCTGCAGGCGGGCTTCACGGATGATTCGGCGCAGGCTTTGCCCGGCCATGTCGATCAGCGCGACGGCAAGTTCGTCCATGTCGCGGAAGTGACGGTAGAAGCTGTTCGGCGCGATGCCGGCTTCCCGCGTGACCTCGCGCAGGCTTAGCGTCGACACGCTGCGATGGGGTCCGACCAGCCGCAGCGCGGCGTCGATGATGTCCTGGCGGGTGATCAAGGCCTTGCGCGTGGTCGCTGCCTGAGCGTCCGACGATTGTACAGCGCGGGCAGGGTGCATCAGCGGGTTCCGGTTCCGGTCAATAAGCGCATTATACAGGCGTATAGACATGCGTATATACACTTGTATAATCCGCTCATCCGCAACCAACCGGTGATCCATCGATCATGACGAGTCTGACCACGAAACCCGCCGACAGCGCCACCCGAAGCGAACGCGAATCCCTGCGGCCGTCGATCATCCCGTTCATCGGACTTCACATCGCCTGTCTCGGCATCTTGTGGACGGGTTTCACTGTCGAGTCGGTGGTGCTCTGCGCCATCCTGTACGTGATTCGCGTATTCGGGATCACCGCGGGCTACCACCGTCTGCTGGCGCATCGCAGCTTCAAGGCCGGTCGCGTCACGCAGTTCCTGATCGTCCTGGCGGGGTCGATGTCGCTGCAGCGCGGTCCGCTGTGGTGGGCGGCCAAGCATCGCGAACACCACCGTGACTCGGATACGCCGGCCGACGCCCATTCTCCTCGCCACTACGGCTTCTGGGGCGCGCACATGGGCTGGATCTTCCGCCCCCGGCACAAGGCGGACATGAACCTGATCCGCGATTTCGCCCAATACCCGGAGCTGCGCTGGCTGGAGAAGAACCAGTATCTGCCCGGCATGGCCCTCGGCCTGGGCTGTTATCTGCTCGGCGGCTGGGACGCGCTGTTCGTCGGCTTCTGCCTCAGCACGGTGCTGGTGTACCACGTCACCTTCATGATCAATTCGCTGGCTCACGTGTTCGGACGCCAGCGCTTCCTGACCGGTGACGACTCCCGCAACAACGCGGTACTCGCCGTGCTGGCGATGGGCGAGGGCTGGCACAACAACCATCACTACTACCCGAGCACCGCTCGTGCCGGCTTCCGCTGGTATGAAATCGACATGACCTACTACGTGCTCTGGGTGCTGTCGAAGTTCGGCCTGGTCTGGGATCTGCGCCAGCCGCCGCAATCGGTACTGCGCGGCACCAAGGCGCCGACGGCGCGAATCATCGATCAGACCGCTGGCCATCTGGCCTCCGCATTCTGCGTGGACGAGCTGAGCCAGCGTATCCGTACCGCCTGGGCGGACAGCCATCACATGGATGAGGTGAAGGCACGGGCCCGCCAGGCGCGAGACAGCGTCGAGGCCTATCTCGCCGACATCGAGCTGCCGCACCTGCCCACGCTGGATCAGTTGCGCACGCTGGCACGCCGCAAGTTCGCCAACGTGCCGGCGCTGGAAGACGTGGTCCAGCGTGCGCATGCACGTCTGGTCACCGCGGTCAGCGAGCGGCTGGCAAGCGATCTGGCGCCGCAGACGGCCTGATCCGGCAACCGGTTCCGCTCGACGGCCGAGCCTGGTGCTCGGCCGTTTTGTATTCGGGTGCGATACTGGGAGCCTCTCCGAACCACGCGAGCCCCGTCCACCCAGACGGCGCCATGCATGCCCGAACCCTCCGCGAACGCCCACTATGATGTCATCGTCCTCGGTGGCGGAGCCGCGGGGCTGATGTGCGCGATCACGGCCGGTGAGCGTGGGCGGCGCGTGCTGGTGGTCGAGCACGCCAACCGGGTCGGCAAGAAGATCCTGATGTCGGGTGGCGGCCGCTGCAATTTCACGCATCTGGCGACCACGCCGACGCGATTCCTTTCGACCAACCCGCATTTCTGCAAATCCGCATTGGCGCGATACACGCCCTGGGACTTTCTCGCCCGCGTCGACCGACACGGCATCCCCTGGCACGAGAAAACCCCCGGTCAACTGTTCTGTGATCGCTCATCCAAGGACATCGTCGCGATGCTCGTTGCCGATGCCCAGGCCGCTGGTGTCAACATCCTGACCGACTGCTCGGTGCACGACGTCACTCGTGACACGGGGTTCAGCATCGAGACGTCGCGGGGCCGTTTCCGGTCCGAGCGTCTGGTCATCGCCACCGGAGGACTGTCCATACCGAAGATGGGCGCCACGGATTTCGGCCACAGGCTCGCCGGTCGCTTCGGCCTGCCGGTACTACCGCTGCGCGCCGGTCTGGTGCCGTTCACGCTGCATCCGCCGGTGCTTGCGCTGTGGTCGGAGCTGGCGGGTATTTCCGCCCGGGTAACGGTGTCGGTGGATGCCGATGATTCGGTCGACAGACCGGCATTCACCGAGCAGATGCTGGTCACGCACCGCGGGTTCAGCGGGCCGGCCATGCTGCAGCTGTCTTCATACTGGCCGGACGGCGCGCCTATCCGTGTCAACTGGATGCCGGACGAGCCACCGCGGGCATGGCTTGAGCGCCAGCGCCGGGACCATCCGCGCAAAAGCCTGCGCAACGCGCTGTCCGACACGTTCAGCCAGCGCCTGGCGGACCGACTGTGCGCGAACTGGGCGGGCGAGGGCGTGGGCACGACCGTGCCAGTCGCGGAGCTGACCAGACCGCAGATGGACCAGATCGAGGACGATCTTCAGACCATGCGCTTTCATCCGTCGGGCACGGAAGGCTATCGGACGGCCGAGGTCACGCTGGGCGGCGTGGATACGCGGGCTTTGTCGTCACGGACCATGGAAACCCGCGATGTGCCCGGCCTGTTCTTCATCGGCGAAGTGGTGGATGTCACCGGCTGGCTGGGTGGCTACAACTTCCAGTGGGCCTGGGCCTCCGGTTGGGCCGCGGGACAGGTGGCATGAGCGGCGGGATGCTGGTTCTGATGATCGCCTGGATGGCGGGTCTCACCGCGGTGGTGGGCGGCACCATCGCCTGGCTGGAAGGCAGCGACGAAACGCCCGGCAAGCGGGTGCTGGTGCATGCCGTGATCGCCTTCGGCGGTGGCACGCTGCTGGCGGCGGTGTCGTTCGCGCTGGTGCCCGAAGCGGCGAAGACGCTGGAGCCATTGCTGCTGACGGTACTGTTCCTGGCCGGCGCCGTGGTGTTCATGGTGCTGGACGTCGCGCTCGCGCGCGCCGGCGGTTCCCGTGCCCAGTTTCTGGCCATGATGATGGATTTCGCCCCGGAATCGCTGTCGCTGGGCGCCGTGTTCATCGGCAACCACAAGCTCGGTTATCTGCTCGCAGGACTGATCGGAATCCAGAACCTGCCGGAAGGGTTCAACGCGTTTCGCGAGATGGTCGCGAGCGGCCGGCGGCCGCGCTCGGTGCTGCTCGTGCTGGCCGTCGCCAGCCTGACCGGACCGGCGGCCGCGTGGCTTGGCTACACGTTTCTCCAGGACAGCAAGGCCATCACGGCTTCCGTAATGGCCTTCGCCAGCGGCGGCATCGTCTATCTGATCTTCCAGGACATCGCGCCGCAGGCCAGCATGCGCCGTCATCCGCTCACGTCGATGGGCGCCGTACTGGGGTTCCTGCTCGGTCTGCTCGGCAACGTCCTGCTGATCGGTTGACCGAGCGCTATTTGCGCGCCCGCAGCCGGCCCACGTCGATCATCCAGGCGAACATGTCCTGAATCGATTCTTCCAGCGGGCGGAAGCTCATGCCCAGCTCGCTGACGACCTTCGTGTGATCGGCCTTGAGGTCGTAGCCAATGTTGCGGCTGACGAACTTGCGTGACAGTCCCTGCGTGGGGCCGACGAGCCAGACGAGGAACTTGGGCAGCGTTCGCGTGGGGAGCGGGTAATTCGAGAACCGGCCTCGCAGCGCGGCCGCCAGCCCCAGCAGGCTGGTGTTCCACGCGCTGACGATGTTGCGACCGTGCGCGGCCGGCGTGAACCCGGCCCGGTAATGCGCCTCCGCCAGATCCCGCACATCGATGACCCCGAGCCCCAGGTGCGGCGCGCCCGGCTTCATGCTGCCGTCGCCGAGCTGCTTGACGATGGCGAAGCTCTCGGATGTCGCCTTCGGGTTGATCGCCGGGCCAATGACCAGCGACGGATTGACCACGACCAGGTCCCATCGATCCTGCGCGTCGGCCATCTCCCAGGCGGCCTGTTCGGCCAGGGTCTTGGAGTACTGGTAGGGGTTGTGCTCCAGCGACGAGCTGGTGTTCCAGTGCGCCTCGGTCAGGGTCTTGCCGGGCTTGTCCTCACAGTCGATGTTGTCACCGTAAATCGCGGCGCAACTGCTCGTCAGGACAACGCGCTTGATCGTATCCGTCCGGCTGGCGGTTTCGAGCACGTTGCGCGTGCCGCGCAGGGCAGGTTCCACCAACTCGGCCTGCGGGTCGCGGGTCTGCATCGTGAACGGCGAAGCCGTGTGGAAGATCAGTTCGCAACCGGCCGCGGCCGCATCGTAGGCGCCATCGCTCAGCAGGTCCGCCTGAAACAGCTTGAGCGTGCCCGGCAGAGTTCCGGCGACATCGACCAGCGGGCCGACCTTGTCGGTGTTGTCGGGATCGCGAACGGCCGCATGCACGGTATGTCCTTCGCTGAGCAGCTTGTGAACCAGCCAGCTGGCGACGTAGCCGTTGGCGCCGGTGACCATCACCGGTGCTTCGGGGTTGATTTCGGTCACGGATCATCTCCCTTGTGGTGGACGCGGCCCTGTATGCCAGACCGACTTGGCGAGGCGGTGACAGCGGGTCGGATATCAGCCGTTCGTCGGGCCGAACGCCCCTCGCAAACACCGGCCCTTCGAGCTGCACTGTCGGCAATGGTAGTTCAAACACTTCATGGCTGGCTCGCGGCGACGAGGGGCGCCACCGCCTCGGTGACTCAGAATTTCGGGAACCGGCCGATAACCACGTGACGCGCCGATGCGGACGCTGGAAACCAATGGACGGAACGTCGACCACATACGAAGCCATCCTCGAAAACACCCAGGCAGAGGACGGGGAACTCACGCACCCCGGCCCGCCGGCGGAACGACACCCGGATGATTCCCTGGCGCGATTGATCCAGGCCAGTTCGACAGTCGCGCCCGATGAGACGGCCGAGGCGGTGCTGGACCGCATCCGCGAGTGGAAAGAGTTACCCGACATTCCGGTCATCGAGGGCGACAAGCCGCTGGGCTCGGTCAACCGCGTCAATCTTCTGGACCGGTTTTCCGGTCGCTATACCCGCGAATTGCACGGGCGCCGTCCGATTCGCGATTTTCTGGACAATCTGGCGCCCGTGTTCGAGCTGGACACCAGCGTCGAGGAAGCCTGCCGGCACCTGTCCTCCAGAACCGAGGATGTACTGCCGTCCTGCGCGATTCTTGTCGAGGACGGCTGCTACCGCGGCGTGGTGCCGACACGCGTCCTGATGCGACGGCTCAGCGAAGCACAGATCCGTGCGGCGCAGTACAGCAACCCGCTGACGCTGCTGCCAGGCAATGTCCCGACCGTGGAGCTGATCCAGGAGCTGCTGGATGCCGGCACCGAGTTTCGGGTCGCCTACTGCGACCTGAACAACTTCAAGCCGTTCAACGACGTCTACGGCTACGCCATCGGCGATGACGCACTGCGTCTCGTCGCCCGGATTCTGGTGGAGGAAGTCGATCCCGGGCTGGACTACATCGGCCATATCGGAGGCGATGACTTCGTGCTGGTCAGTCGGTCACCGGATTTCGAGGCCACCGTGCGCCGGATCGCCAGCAGCTTCAGCCGACGTGTGCGCAAGCTCTACAAGCCATCTCACGTCGACATGGACGGCATTCTCGCGGTGGACCGGGCGGGCAAGGAAACGATCTTCCCGCTGATGCGGCTGGCGATCGGGGTCGTCAAGCCGGACCCGGCGCTATGCGATTCGCATCACGATGTCGCCACGATGGCGGCGGACGCCAAGCATCACGCCAAGATGAGCGCGCCGGAATACCTGTTCTTCTGCCGGCGCGGCTCCGCACGCGGCGTGGTGGAAGTGGAGGGCGGCGGCGCGACCGACGAGCAGTTGCAGCTCTACAAGATGTAGGTGCGACTCAGCGTGAACGCCGGTCAATCCGTTCGTGTATCCAGCCGGCCAATTCGCCCCAGGCCTTCTCGATCGCGTCCTTGATCTCCTCCCAGGCTTCGGCACTGGCTTCGCGGAGGTCCGACAGCTTGTGTTCCGTCGACGCGAGGTGCTCCTCGAGGCGATCGACCTCGGCGTGCTGCAACTGCTCCAGCGCCGCCCGACGTTCGGCCTTGAGGTCGGTCAGCACCTGCTTCGCCCGGTCGATGCGGGTTTCGAGTTCCTGGATGTACTGGGTCTGATTCATGGGCCGTTACCTGAATGCGAAGACCATCAGGCCCGGAAGCAGAAAGAACACGCCGACGATGTAACTCAGGGCCACGGACTTGCGTTCACTGGCAACCCCGGCCAGGGTCTCGGAACACCAGATCGGAAAGTCCGTGATGCGTGTGGCCTTGAGCCACATCGGGATCAGGTAGATCACCAGAACGCCGGTGACGTTGTAGATCAGATGCACCAGCGCGATCTGCAACGCCGCGCCAGCCATGTCGCCAGAAACCGCGGTCGCGGCAAGCAGGGCGGTCACGCAGGTTCCGATGTTGGCACCCAGCGTGAACGGGTAGATGTCCCGCGTGTTGAACACACCGGAGCCGGCCAGCGGCACCATCAGGCTGGTCGTGGTCGATGAGGACTGGACCAGCACCGTCACCAGCGTGCCGGACCCGATACCCGACAGCGGTCCGCTGCCGATGGCGGCATGGAGGATGTTCTTGGCCCGACCCACCAGCACCGAGCGCAGCAGTTTGCCGACGCGGATCACCGCGACCAGGATCAGCACGATACCCACGATGACCATGATGATGCCGGTCACCATGTCGTCCAGACCCATGCCGTGCAGTCCACCCTTGACTAGGTCCACGCCCGGCTTGGTCAGGGGCTTCATGAAGTTCAGTCCCTTGATCGAAAGATCGGCATCACCGGCGAACAGGCTGACCAGCGCGCCAGCCGACTTTTCGAGGAAACCGGTCATGATCTCCAGCGGCAGGAACACCAGGACGCTGAACAGGTTGAAGAAATCATGCACGGTGGCGGCCGAGAACGCCTGCCGGAACTCGCGCTTGTCACGGACATGACCGAGACTGACGATCGTGTTGGTGATGGTGGTGCCGATGTTGGCGCCCATCACCATGGGAATTGCGATCGACACGGGCATCCCGCCCGCGACCAGGCCGACAATGATCGAGGTGACGGTGGACGAGCTCTGGATCAGCGCCGTGGCCAGCGAGCCGATGATCAGCCCCAGGAAGGGGTTGGTGGCGAACGCGAACAGCGTTTCGGCGTCGTCCTTTGCCGCGGTCTTGAACCCGGTGCCGATCATCGCCACGGCGACGAGCAACAGGTAGATGAACCCGACGATCGCCACCCAGGTCAGCAGATTGGAGCGACCCCGCGGTATTTCGCCGGTCGTATTCACAGCATCCGTCATAAAAGCCCCTTGCCCGCGCGCGGATTCTAACCCCGATGCGGCCGCTCGCCGCACAGAATCCGATCGTGAGCGCCGGAGGCTAGACGCGTTTCATGGCGAATTCGTGACGGCGCGGCCTTTCCGGGCCGACGGAGCAAGTCATGAATGATCGGCGTGTTGTGCTGGTCGGCGCCGGTCACGCGCATTTGCATGTCATCCGTCATGCGGCCCGTTTTCGGGACATCGGCGCGACGCTGACCGTGATCGCCCCGCGCGCGTTCCGGTATTCCGGTTTGGCGACCAGTGTGCTGGGCGGCCGCCACGCGCCGGAACAGGACACGCTGGACATCGCCGCGTTTTGCGATGCACAGGGCGCAGAATTCGTCGAAGGCGAGGTCGCGGCCGTCGATACGGATGCGCGGGTGGTGCGACTGGTGAGCGGCGAATCCCGGACGTTCGACTGGCTGTCGCTGAACACCGGCAGCCGCATCGATCAGGCTGACGGTGCGGAGGCGAACCTGTATCCGGTCAAGCCGCTGGACGCGCTGTGGGCGCTGCGGGAGCGGCTGGAATCCACCGCGATGTCCGCGCCGTCGTCCATCACCATCGTCGGCGGAGGGGCCACGGGCTGTGAGGTTGCGGCGAACCTGACAACGTTGACACGACGGCTGAATCGAAACGCGACGTTGTCGCTGGTCCATGCCGGCGAACGTCTGCTGCCGGGTCACGCACCCGGTGCCGCTCGGTTCCTGCGACGCTGGCTGGAGGAGCGGGGCTGCGCGGTGCGTCTCGGTGAGCGCCTCGATGCCGCCGACGCGCGTCAGACGAAGGATGCGCTGGTGGTGCTCGCAACCGGCCTGCGCGCCAACCTGGTCGACGTTCACCCGCGACCACCGGTCGACCCGGAGCAGGGCTGGGCGGTCAACGACCATCTGCAATCGCAGGCCACGTCGCGGCTGTTCGCGGCCGGGGACTGCGCCTGGCTAGTGTCGCGGCCGCTGCCCAAGCTCGGCGTGTACGGCGTGCGCCAGGGGCCGGTGCTGCTGGACAATCTGCTGGCGAGTTGCACCAGTGGGCCGTTGCGGCTGTTCCGGCCCCAACGCCGCGCCCTGAGCATCCTGAACCTCGGCGGAGAAACCGGTCTGGCGCTTTACGGGTCGGCCTGGTTTCGTGGCCGCTGGGTGCTGGCCTGGAAGCACTGGCTGGACCGGCGCTTCCTCCGCAGGCACCGCAGCGGCTGAACGAGGCAAGGGAAGCACTGATTGATTCACACCACCAAGACGGAGCCGGTTTTCCCGCAAGCC
>NZ_CAXFCL010000237.1:0-13435 GCF_964000955.1 uncultured Abyssibacter sp. | reverse complement strand
ATCACCGACGATTTCGCCAACAACAAGTGGGGTGACGGCGCCAACGAGGGCTTCTACACGCTGATGAACTACGGCATCAGCGTGGCGAAGGACGGCACCGTGTTCTACGGCCTGCAGGACAACTCGTCCGGCAAGATCGAACCCGGAACCGGTCGCCAGATCCGGACCTATGTCGGCGACGGCATGTGGACGGCGGTTGATCCCGACAACTCCGCCGTTGCCTATGTCCAGACGCCGGGGCTCGCGCTGGTGAGAACCACGGACGGAGGGCGGACGCACGCCTATGTCGACGCGCCCTCCGCCGCGGTGGGGACGGCGCACTTCCTCAGCCCGTTCATGATGGACCCGACGGATGCCGATCATCTGGTCGCCGTCGGCACCAAGGTGGGTGCGACGCTGGATGCGTCCACGGGTCCGACCTGGGTGGAGCTGTTCGACCTCGGCATTGACGAGGCCACGGGTGTCGCGCACCAGGCGCGGCATCGCTCGATCGATGTGCAGGGCGACAACATCTACGCGGGTTGGTGTGGGCCGTGCAGCAACATTGGCGGCAACTCGCCGTTCCAGCGGGGGCTCGCGACCAATGTCGGCGGCGATGCGCCGCCGCAGAAGGGCTCGCCGGACGGTTGGCATCAGGCCACCATGGCGGGTCTGCCGAACCGGTTCATCTACGGCGTCGAGATGGACGACGAACACCCGGAAGAGGTCTACGTGACCCTGGGCGGCTACAACACCGTTCGCTGGGTGGATCCGGGCTCGTACCTGGATGAGAACCCGAACATCGGCGAGGGCCATGTGTTCAAGTCCACCGATGCGGGCGAAAGCTTTGTCGACATCTCCGGCAACCTGCCGGACACGCCGGTGACGGCTATCCTCAAACGTGGCGGCCAGCTCATCGTCGGCACCGATCTCGGCGTGTTCATTTCGTCGGATCTGGACGGCACGGAGTGGGCGCCGCTGGGTGATCTGGAGAACGTGCCGGTGAATCAGCTGGCCCTGCATCCCGGAGACGATCGGCAACTGTTCGCCGCCACCTTCGGCCGCGGCGTCAAGCTCTACAGCTTCGACACGACGGTCGCCGATGAGCCGGATGATGGAGCCGGAGAGGATCCTGCCACGTCCGGTGGAACGGGCGGTGCGCCGGGTGGCTGGCTGCTGGCGGGGCTGGGTCTGGCCGCGCTATGGCGTCGCCGCGCGGCCTCCGGCCGGTCGTCTCTGCGCTGACTTGTCCGCCTGACCCGGCCGTGACGGCCGGGTCAGGCGCTCAGTTCGAGTACCTCGACCTGATTCGGGCGGCGCAGCGTGGTGATCGTGTGTGGTGGCACCGTCTGCCAGCCGGCATCGTCGTCCAACCGTTCCGATGCCAGCAGCAGTCCCCCGTTCATCCGAGGATGACTGAGGTTCATGTAGAGGCTGGGGCAGGGACGTTCGATCGCGTGGCGGCTGAATAC
This sequence comes from uncultured Abyssibacter sp., assembly GCF_964000955.1. Lineage (NCBI taxonomy): Bacteria > Pseudomonadati > Pseudomonadota > Gammaproteobacteria > Chromatiales > Oceanococcaceae > Abyssibacter > uncultured Abyssibacter sp. Next base: position 11,984 of record NZ_CAXFCL010000237.1, on the reverse strand, counting down.
CAGGCATTCGCCGTCGGTCAGGCAGATATTGAGAAGCGCGGGCTCGCCGCCCGTGCATTCGGCCGCCGCCCGCAGCGTTGCCTCCAGCGCGACGGCCGGTGAGCTGGCACCGTCCAGCAGCGCTTGGCGCAGCAGGGCGAACAGATACTCCGAGTCCGTCGTCCCGTGCAGGGCGGACTGCACGGTGTCGGACAACCTGGCGAGCATCCGGCCCCGGCCACCGCTGGCCAGACCGGACAGATAGCCATTGTGGGTCATCGCCAGCCGTTCCACCGCGAAGGGCTGCGTATTGATCGCATGGACCGGCTGTCCAGGCGTCGCGCTACGCACGTTGCCGAGCCAGACATCGCTGACCAGCGCGTCGGCCAGTGCCGGCAGGTTCACATCGTTCCAGATCGCCATCGGCTGGGTGTATGCGCCCATGCCTCCGTTTTGCTGGCGCCAGGCGACACCGTAGCCGTCGGCATTGAGCCGGGCTTCGGCGAGTTCCTTCGGATCCCAGGACTGCTGATAGAGGCTGTGAGGGAAGTCCAGCAGGAAGCGGCGCAGCGGGATCGGGTCACCGAGGTAGGCGGCAAGCCGGCACATGGTCAACTCGGGTTCGAATGCAGCACGATGGTAACCTCACCGCCCGCTCCCGGTCCGGATACGCATGGACGGTACCGAACCCCACCCGCGGCTGCGGTTCTCCGCCGTGGCACCGCAGCGCCCCATTGGCACGCTGGCCGACGATGTTCGCGGCGGTTTGCTGAATCCGCCGCGCACGCTGCCCGCCAAGTACTTCTACGACGAAGTCGGCGCACGGCTGTTCGAGGACATCTGCGCCACCGAGGATTACTATCCGAGCCGCTGCGAGGAGGCGTTGCTGCGCGAGCATGGCCGCGAGTTGATGGCGGCCATGGACGCCGAGCATCTCATCGAGCTGGGCAGCGGCAGCTCCCGCAAGACCAGGCATCTGCTGCGCCATGCCGACGCCGGCGTCACGTACTGGCCCTTCGACGTTTCGGAGGCGATGCTGCGTGACGCGGCCGCTGCTCTGGTCGAGGCGATGCCGGAGCTGTCCATCCATGGTCTGGTGGGCGACTACCATGCCGGGCTGGATGTCCCGCTGCCCGAAACCGGGCGTCGGGCGGTGCTGTTTCTCGGCGGCACGCTGGGCAATTTCAAGCCGGATCAGGCGAAGACGTTCCTGCGCGAGATCCGCGACCTGCTACGGCCCGGCGATTCCCTGCTGCTGGGGGCTGACCGGGTCAAGAATCCGGCCGTGCTGGAACGGGCCTACGACGATCGCGACGGCGTGACCGCGCGCTTCAATCTCAACGTGCTCAGCGTGTTGAACGGCCGTCTCGGGGGCGACTTCGATCTGTCGGCCTTCGAGCACCGCGCGGTCTACAACCGCGAGGCCGAACGGATCGAGATGTACCTGGAAGCCCGGCGGCCCCAGACCGTGCATCTCAGTGCGATGGATCACCGCATTCGCCTGGAAGCGGGTGAGCGCATTCGCACCGAGCTGAGCCACAAATACACGCCGGACTCGATCCGGGGCCTGCTCGCGCCGGCGGGCTTCGAGCTGCGCCGGTTGCTGACTACGCCCGAGCCGCACGCCTATTCGCTGGTGCTGGCTCGGGCGACGGACTAGGGCCCGCAGGGCCCTGGTCGCCCGCCGACTCAGTCGCCGTCGATGATCGCGTTCAGCGTTGCGCTGGGCCGCATCACGGCTGCCAGCTTGTCGTGGTCGGGCTTGTAGTAACCGCCGATATCGACTTCCTTGCCCTGGACCTCGGTCAGTTCCTTGACGATGGCGGCCTCGTTGGCTGCCAGGGCCTCGGCGATCGGCGCGAAGTAGGCCTTGAGTTCGGCGTCGTCGTCCTGCGTGGCCAGGGCCTGGGCCCAGTACATCGCCAGGTAGAACTGGCTGCCGCGATTGTCCAGCTCGCCGGTGCGGCGTGACGGACCCTTGCCGTTGTCCAGCAGCTTGCCGGTGGCGGCGTCCAGGGTGTCGGCCAGCACCTTGACCCTGGGGTCGTCCTTCTTGGCGGCCAGATCGTCCAGGCTCGCGGCCAGTGCCAGGAATTCGCCCAGCGAATCCCAGCGCAGGTGGTTTTCCTCCACGAGCTGCTGCACGTGCTTGGGCGCGGAGCCGCCAGCGCCGGTTTCGTACAGGCCGCCGCCCTTCATCAGCGGGACGATGGACAGCATCTTGGCGCTGGTGCCCAGTTCCATGATCGGGAACAGGTCGGTCAGGTAGTCGCGCAGGATGTTGCCGGTGACGGCGATGGTATCCATGCCGCGCAGGCAGCGCTCCAGCGTGTAACGCATGGCGCGGACCTGGGACATGATCTGGATGTCCAGGCCCTCGGTGTCGTGATCCTTCAGATAGGTCTGGACCTTCTTGATCAGCTCGTTTTCGTGCGGGCGGTACGGGTCCAGCCAGAACAACGCCGGCATGCCGGAGGCGCGGGCGCGGTTGACCGCCAGTTTCACCCAGTCGCGGATCGGTTCGTCCTTGACCTGGCACATGCGCCAGATGTCGCCGGCCTCCACGTTCTGGGTCAGCAGCACTTCATCGGTGTCGTTGTCGACGATGCGGGCCTCGCCGGCGTACTCGGCCTCGAAGGTCTTGTCGTGCGAGCCGTATTCCTCGGCCTTCTGCGCCATCAGCCCGACATTGGGCACGGTGCCCATGGTCGCCGGATCGAAGGCGCCATTGGTTTTACAGAAGTTCACCACTTCCTGATAGATGCGGGCGAAGGTGCTCTCGGGCAGTACCGCCTTGGTGTCCTTGAGGCGGCCGTCGGCGCCGTACATCTTGCCGCCGGCGCGAATCATCGCCGGCATGGAGGCGTCGACGATCACGTCGTTCGGCGCATGCAGGTTGGAAATGCCCTTGGTGGAATCGACCATGGCGATTTCCGGGCGGTGCTGGTGACAGGCGCGCAGGTCCTCGATCACTTCCTCGCGCAGCGAGCCGGGCAGCAGTTCGATCTTGTTGTACAGGTCGACCAGCCCGTTGTTGACGTTGACGCCGAGTGTGTCGAACCAGAACTTGTGCTTCTTGAAGGCATCCTTGTAGTACACCTTGACCGCATGGCCGAAGACGATGGGGTGCGACACCTTCATCATCGTCGCCTTCACATGCAGCGAGAACAGCATGCCGGTCTGGTAGGCGTCTTCCATCTGGTCTTCGTAGAACTTCACGAGCGCCTTCTTGCTCATGAACATGCTGTCGATGACCTCACCGTCCAGCAGCGCGACCTCCGGCTTGAGCACATGCACGTTGCCGTCGGTATCAATCAGCTCCATGCGGACGTTGCGGGCCCGGTCCAGCGTCATGGACTGCTCGCCGTGGTAGAAGTCGCCTTCGCGCATGTGCGCCACGTGGGTGCGTGAGGCCATGCTCCACTCGCCCATGGAGTGCGGGTTCTTCTTCGCGTATTCCTTGACGGCCTTGGGGGCGCGGCGGTCCGAGTTGCCCTCGCGCAGCACCGGGTTCACCGCGCTGCCCAGCACCTTGGCGTAGCGCTTGCGGATTTCCCGGTCCTCTTCGGCCATGTCGTCCGACGGATAGTCGGGAACGTCGTAGCCTTTCTCCTGCAACTCCTTGATCGCGCTGCGAAGCTGCTGCAGGGCGGCGCTGATGTTGGGGAGCTTGATGATGTTGGCTTCCGGGTCCTGGGTCATCTCGCCCAGGATCGCCAGACTGTCCGGCACGCGCTGCTCTTCGCTCAGCCGTTCCGGAAATGCCGCGAGGATGCGTGCGGCGACCGAGATGTCGCTCAGCTCGACATCGATGCCCGCCGGATCCAGGTACCGCTTGATGATCGGCAGAAAACTCGCCGTGGCGAGCATCGGGGCTTCGTCAGTGAAGGTGTAGGTAATCTTCGAATTGGTCGCGCTCATCGATCAGCCTTTTGTTTGGTCACGTCCCGTGGGCGAGACGTCAATGCCGTGCGTCGCCTCCGGCGGTTGCCGAGCTGCGAAGACAGCTTCCAGGCAGCTCGGCTTCAGTGGGGCACGATTCTAAAGGTTTCGGCGAACGCCTGTCGGTCCCCGTGACCAAAGTTGAAGTTATCCGGCGGGCGGGTCCATCAGGGCGCAGAGCAGCGCTTTCTGCGCATGCAGGCGGTTTTCCGCCTCGGCCCAGACCAGGCTCCGTGGACCGTCGATGACCGAGGCGGCCACTTCCTCGCCGCGATGCGCGGGCAGGCAGTGCAGGAACACCGCGTCATCCGCGGCGCGGGTCATCAGCGCGTCGTCGACCTGGTAGGCCCTGAATGCCGCCATGCGCTGCTGTTGTTCCGCCTCCTGTCCCATGCTGGCCCAGACATCGGTGACGATGGCGTCGGCGCCCTCGGCAGCCGCCGCAGGCTCGTGCATGACGTCAACGGCGTCGCCGCATTGGGACAACACGTCCGCGTCGGGTTCGAAACCTTCCGGGCAGGCGACGCGGAGCCGAAAGCCGAACTGACGGGCGGCCAGTGCAAAGGAATTGCACATGTTGTTGCCGTCGCCGACCCAGGCCACCGTGCGGTCGCGAACCGAGCCGAAATGCTCCACCAGCGTCTGCACGTCGGCCAGCAACTGGCAGGGGTGGAAACGATCCGACAGGCCGTTGATCACCGGCACGTCGCAGGCGGCGGCGAATTGCTCCTGCGCGCGCTGATCGTTGTTGCGGATCATCACCGCGTCGACCATGCGGCCCAGAACGCGAGCCGTATCCTCGATGGGCTCGCCCCGGCCCAGCTGGGTGTCCCGGGGCGACAGGAACAGCGCATGGCCGCCGAGCTGGGCCATGCCGGTCTCGAAGGAAACGCGCGTTCGTGTCGAGCTCTTCTCGAAGATCATCGCCAGCGTGCGGCCCACCAGCGGGCGATGGGCGTGACGGTTCCGCTTCAGTTCGATGGCGCGCCGAACCAGCGCCTCGAGTTCGGAGGGCGAAAAGTCGAGCAGGGTGAGAAAGTCGCGTTTCTGCATGAGGTGTTTCCCAAATGAAAACGGGCCGCCCGGCGTCCGGGCGACCCGTCGAGGCAATGGCGCCGGCGTCAGGCGTTGAGATTCTTCTCCACGAAGTCCCAGTTCACGATCTGCCAGAAGTTCTCGAGATACTTCGGCCGCGAGTTGCGGTAGTCGATGTAGTAGGCGTGTTCCCACACATCGGCCGTCAGCAACGGGGTCTGGCCGTCGGTCAGCGGGTTGGCGGCGTTGCCGGTGTTGACGACATCCAGGCTGCCGTCGGCGGTCTTGACCAGCCAGGTCCAGCCCGAGCCGAAGTTACCAGCCGCGGAGGTGTTGAACTTCTCCTTGAAGCCGTCCATCGAGCCGAAGGCCTTGTCGATCGCGCCGGCCAGCTCGGTGCTGGGGCTGCTGCCGCCAGGGGTCAGGCCGTTCCAGAAGAAGGTGTGGTTCCAGATCTGGGCACAGTTGTTGAACAGGCCGCCCGGACCCGCGTTCTTGATGATCTCCTCGAGTGACGCGTTCGCGAACTCGGTGTCATCGATCATGCCGTTCGCCTTGTCCACGTAAGTCTTGTGGTGCTTGCCGTAGTGGAAGTCCAGCGTTTCCTTGGACATGTGCGGTTCGAGAGCGTCACGTGCGTACGGCAGTTCAGGAAGTGTGAATGCCATGGTGCAATCTCCTTGACTGTTGGCGAATCAGGGGCGCGCCATGGGCGCGCCAAATGGGGTGTAACCATAGGGTAGAGGTGGATTCATGACAATCGCATGCGTGGTTTGTCGACACCGGGGCGCGGGCGGCGGCGGGGGCGCGTCATCGACGCCCGGAAGCTCCGGCCCGGGCCACTCGGCGGGCGCGAAATTTGCGGGTGTCGGGAGATCGGGAGCGGATCGGGACGTGTTCTGTATAATCCGCGCCCGTTTGTTGGTCGCCGCACCCGCGGCGACGGTCTAGAACACCGACGGAGGTGGTTTCAATGGACGCCCTGCAACGCATCAAGCAGAAAGTCGAAGAGAACCCCATCATCATTTTCATGAAGGGGTCGCCGGACTTCCCGCAGTGCGGTTTTTCGGCGCGCGCTTCGCAGGCACTCAATGCCTGTGGCGTTCCGTATGCGTACGTCAACATCTACGAGGACGAAGAGATTTATCGCACGCTGCCCAAGTTCGCGAACTGGCCGACGTTCCCCCAGCTGTACGTCAAGGGCGAGTTGATTGGTGGCTGTGACATCACGCTCGACCTCTACCAGACCGGTGAATTGCCGCGCATGCTCAAGGAAGCCGCCGGCGTCGAAGCCTGATGGCCAACGCGTTACGCAAGACGCCCGCCTCGTGCGGGCGTTTTTGTTCATGAGCGCCGGGAACGGATCGCCCGAGGCGGCCGAATCCGTCCGGCTGGATCGCTGGCTGTGGGCGGTCCGCGTGTTCAAGACACGGGCCCTCGCCCAGGATGCGATCCGCCGTGGCCAGGTGCTGGTCAACGGCCAGGCGGCCAAGCCGTCGCGCAATATCCGGATCGGCGACACGGTGCACTTCTCCAGGCTCGGGGTTCGTGACGAAGTCGAGGTCCTGCAGGCGCTGTCGGATCGCGTCGGGGCGCCCGTGGCGGCGCGGGCGCTGAGACGGACCGACGAGGGCGAGCGCATCCACGGCGAGGACATCGAGCGGCGCCGGGTGGAACGGTTGCAGAACCGGCCCGTCGCGCCCAGCCACCGGCCGAACAAGCAGGATCGCCGTGCGATCCGGCGTTTCAAGGAAAGCTCCTGACGTCCACGCCGGAAGCCACGCTGCGCCGGATCACCGTCGCGCTGTCGTGGTCACCTTTCGAACGCTCATCGTCTGATCCGGTCCCAGGATTGCATGTTGCTTCGGGTCGCCCAGCCGGTCCGGGTGACCGCGTTGCCCCGTCCATTCTTTTCCGGAGCCCATGACCACCGATTTGCTTGATCACCTGGAGCAGTCGCTAAGCGGGATCGGTCATCCGACCCTGGCCATCCTGCTCGGCGCGCTGATCACCGCGACCATCGCGGTGCTGGTCAACCTGCTGATTCTGCTGTCGCTGCGACGTGCATTGCGTCGGCGCAGCTTCGCCTACAGCGTGGTCACCGGTGCGCATCGATCGCTGCTGGCGGTGCTGCCACTGGCGGCGCTGATGGCCTTCTGGGACGCGGTGCCGGACGCGCCGGCATGGATCGCGCCGGCGAACCAGCTCACCGTGCTGCTGCTGATTCTGGCGCTGACGCTGGCGGGCGTCGGCGCGGCCCGCCATCTCGGCGGTTCCGTGCTGCGCGCCACCGATCTGGACGCCGAGAACGATTTGCGTGCGCGCCGCATTCACACCCAGGCGGAGCTGCTTGCGCGCATCGTCGCGTTCCTGGTCGTGGTGGTCGGCGTCGCGGCCGCACTGATGACCTTTCCCGGCGTGCGCCAGATCGGCGCGAGCATGCTCGCCTCGGCCGGTGTCGCCGGTATCGTCATCGGTTTCGCCGCACGGCCCGTGCTGTCCAATCTGCTCGCCGGGGTGCAGATCGCGCTGACCCAGCCCATCCGCCTGCGCGACTCGGTGGTGGTCGAGGGTGAATGGGGCTGGATCGAGGAAATCCGCGCGACCTACGTGGTTGTGCGCATCTGGGACCGGCGCCGTCTGGTGCTGCCCTTGCAGTGGTTCATCGACAATCCGTTCGAGAACTGGACGCGGACGAGTTCCAACCTGATCGGCGTGGTGTCCTTGTGGGTGGATTACCGGATGCCGATGCAGCCGCTGCGTGACGAGATCACGCGGATCTGCGAGCAGTCCGAATACTGGGACGGTGATCTGGCCAAGTTGCAGGTGGTCGACAGCACCGAGCGCGCCGTGCGTATCCGCGCACTGGTCACCGCACCGGACGGTCCGCAGGCCTGGGAACTGCGCTGTGAGGTGCGTGAGGGGCTGATCGATCTCATTCAGCACGCCTATCCGGCCTATCTGCCCCGGATTCGGACCGAGGCCGATGTGGTGTCGGAGGGTGATGGCGTCACCGTGCTGCCCGGCAACCAGCGCGCGGCGCTGGTGGACGCGGGGGGCTGAGCCGGGCGACCGATCGGACGACCGTTTTCCGGAGCCGCCGTCACGCGGTTCGTCAGTCCACCTGCTGGAACAGCACGTCGGTGATCTGCACGGTGCCGGCCGTGGTCTGGTCGAAGTCGATGCGGGCTTCGATCAGGCGCGAAAAATCCAGTTCGGACTCCGCCCAGGGTTGCGCGTCGAGTCGGAACGGCACCATGTTCATCACGGTCTTGGCGCCGGTGGAGCGCGCGTTGAGCGCCAGCCCGGGCGGGAAGTACAGCGCATCGGAGTATTCGGAGGCCAGGGCGCTTGCCGACACGCCGTCGGCGTCGGTCAGCGTCAGCGTGAAGTCCTGTCCGTTGGCATTGTCCGGCGTGACCGACACGCCGACGCGCAGCGTGAAGAAGTCGTAGCCGGAGGCATCCATTCCGGTGTCGCTGAGCGCGTAGGTGATCGACGGGTTGCCCAGCCAGCGTCCCCAGACCTGCGGCGCCTTGGACATCGTCTCGATGGACGGGCAGGCGTCGGGCACGAGGCCAGCGAACAGTGCGGTGTAATCGGCGCTGCCGTTGGGTTCGCACCAACCGGTCTGCAGGAATCCGGCGTAGGTGTTGGACAGGCCGAGGTCGTTGGTGGCCAGGCTGGTATCGGACAGCGTCGAGTCGACGACCAGCCGGTCCGGCCGGTGCATGGACAGATGGAGCCGTTCGTCGCAGGGCCCGGTGCCGTCCGGACAGGCGTCATCGGGCAGGCGTTCGCGCGCGGCCCAGTAGCCGGCGAACCGGGTTTCGCCGCCCGCGAACAGGCGCAGGAACGAGGCGATCAGGAACTCGCCGTGACGGCGCTGGTTCTCGCGGCTGAAGCGGCCCGAGGTCGGCAGGCCTGCCGTGCAATAGGCATCCAGCGTGAACGAGGCATCGTCGTTGAACCAGTAGTCGTTGTAGAAGTTGTGGTTCGCGCCCAGCGCATTGATCTGGAACTGCGGGCCGCTGCTGTCGGCGTCCGAATACCGCACGTTGTCGTATTGCCAGGTGCCGTGCAGCGTGGATACGTCACCGTCGCAGTAGGGCGCCAGCGTCGCGAAGGCCGTGTTGGTCGGCAGCTCGCTGTTGAAGTCGGTGGGCGCCAGTGCGAACACGGCGACGATGTCATGGGGATCGTCGAAGGCCGTGGTCGGGTCGTCGAAGCGCTCGTCCCGGTTGTAGATGATGGTTTTCGCCACGCCGTTGCCGCCGCGGGAGTGGCCCATCAGGCCGACATGGTGAAAATCCATCCGCCCGGTCAACACCGAGAAATCGTTGCCCAGCGTGTCCGTCGCGTAGGCGGAGGTCGCGCTGGCGTTGATGTCCCGGAAGATGTCCAGGTGATGCAGGATCAGCTCGGCCCGCGAGGTGATGCCGCGATCGTTGGACGCGCTGTCCTGCGAGTTGATGTCGTTGACGTTGATCGAGATGACCACGTAGCCGTGCGAGGCGAGGTTCTCGGCGATGTAGTCGTAGCCCAGGTCGCTGCGGATGGGGACCAGTCCGTTGGCTTCGCAGTCGGTGCCGCTGGATTCGCTGCCGTCGGCGTCGCCGGTGGTGGAACAGCTTGAATGTCGGCCGTGCTGGAACAGCAGGACCGGGAACCCCTCATCCGGCACGGGCGCGTCGTCGGTCGGCAGCGGGTAGCGGATCACGCCCAGCACGTCGACCGGCTCCGGATATTGGTCGGCGGTCAGGCCGTCGTCGTCGACATTCTGCGTGGCCATCACCGCGTCATACCGGAAGTCGATGGCGGCGCTGACGCCGTAGGGACCGGTGTCGTCCACCGTGGGCGCGGTGCCGGAGAATCGCAGCGGTGCGCCGCCGGGTTCGGTCGGCGGCTCCTGCACCGGTGGTTCGTCATCCGATGTGTCCGGCGGTGTGCTGGCGCCGCAGGCGGCCAGCGACGCGGCGATCGCCAGTGCCCCGGATCGCAGCCATCTTCCCCCGCTCATGGCGAGACGCCCAGCAGTTCCTCCAGCGCCTGGATATAGACATCCAGCGGCAGATCCTCGGGCGGGGCGGAGGTGGCGGTGATCAGCGCCTGTTGCTGGCGGGCGTTGAAGTCGGCGAGCGTGTCGTTGGCCGTTAGGACCGAAGGCACGATGTCTGGCGGCGCACGGTGCCGGGTGGCCTGTTCGTAGTCGTGGGCGATGCCGATGCCGGTGCCCTCGTCGAAGCGGCGCACGAAGATTTCCATGCCGCGTGGCACGCCGACCGATTCGTCGAAACCGACCGGGACGACGACCGAGCCCATGTGCGTGGTCGAGCCGAGATCACAGGTGCGCCCGCCCGTGGGGCCGGGCGACAGGATGAATGCATCCAGGCGCACCTGCTGGCCGTCATCGTCCAGCACCGGGTCGCCGTTCTCGTCGACCAGCGCGTCCATGACGCTCTCGACATAGGCGCGCTCCGCCGCCATCGCGTCCAGCTCCTCCTGCGTGCCCGGCTGGTCCGGGTCGCCGGTTGCGAAGGTCGCGACCAGTCCGACGGTACGCGGGCCCACCCGACCGGTTTCGAGGATGCCATCGAGCAGCATGCAGCTCTCGCGGCCGTTCGACGAGCCGGAGTTGAGGCTGGTCAGGCAGCGTCGTGGGGAGCTGCCGCCCTCCAGCTCGAAGATGTTGAAGTAGTCGCCGACATCGTAGTTCTGGTTGCCGGCGCCGCGGCTGGTGAAGTCGGGCAGGTGGATGTCGTAGATGTGGGCTCCCATCGCCGCGAGTTGCTCGACCGCCGCGGCGATCAACTCGCCCTGGGCCCCGGTGCCGGCGGGGTCGGTGTTGCTGCCCAGCTGGCGCAGCACGCCGATGTTGCGTCCGGCCACGCCGTAGGTCTCGCGGTCGAGGAACCGGGTGTAGCTCTCCGGGCGCTCGGACGCGGGGAATTCCAGGGTGCGAAAGTCGCGCGGGTCGACGCTGGCCATGGCGGTCAGCATTAGCGCGGCATCACGCACCGTGCGGGTCATCGGCCCGCCGGTGTCCCGGGCATGCGACAGCGGGAAGATGCCGTGCTGGCTGACGACACCAAGACTGGGCCGGATGCCGACCAGACCGTTGACCGAGGACGGGTGGCGAATCGACTGACAGGTGTCCGAGCCGGTGCCGCCCAGCGCGAAGTTCGCCGCGAGCGACGCTCCGGTTCCGCTGGACGAGCCGGCGGGGGACTGGGCCGTGTTGTAAGGATTCGTCACCTGGATCGCGCGGGCCGAGAAGCCGGTGGTGAAGTAGGCGAACTCGTCCTGATTGGCTTTGCCGAGGATTAGCGCGCCGGCCGCCCGCAGACCGCGCACGCTCTCGGCGTCCACACCGGCCTGATGCCCGAGCATGGAATACGAGCCCGACGTGGAGGGTGCGTCGTAGGTGTCGTAGTTGTCCTTCAGCAGTACCGGCATGCAGTGCAGATCGCGCTCGCCGATGCCGCCGTCGCGCTCGTACAGCATGTCCAGGTTCTCGGCCTGCTCGATGGCGTTGGCGTTGATGTGCAGCACGCCGCGAATCGCCAGCAGGCCCGAGGGTTGCGGGGCGTCGTTGTATGCGAAGATGCGATCGATGTACATCTGCGTCAGTTCGACGCAGGTCAGCGGATCGCCGTCGTCGGTGACCTGTTCGCCGGCCAGCGCGGCATGCACGTCGGCCATGGTCGCCTCGACAAGCTCGAAGACCTCCGGATCGGTGGGCGGCGAGGGATTGTCCGGCGGCGAGTCGCCGCCGCCGACCGGTTCGGAGACGGATGGGCTCTGGCCGCAGGCGCAGGCGAGCAGACCGAACAGAACAATCGCGCCCCAGCGCGCATGGCGATACAACATGACCAAGACCGTTTGCTGCGCCGTGACGTGGCGCGTTGTCGTCCGCGCAGCAAGGTCGGTGCCAGCGGCCATGGCGCCGCTGGCGTGCCAGAATGCATGTCCACCATCCACCGGTCCTGGAGCCCGATCCGATGCAGTCCGATACCAGCCCGACCGTT
>NZ_CAXFCL010000236.1:0-6256 GCF_964000955.1 uncultured Abyssibacter sp. | reverse complement strand
CGAAACGGAAGAATCCGTATCGAGGTCTTCAGCAGGAACATGTAGAAGCGGTAGAAAAGGACTTGCAGGCTGAACAACATAAGTCGTCTCTCGAATCTGGCCAGGCGTCGTCTCGTTGTTCGTGTCGCACGTTGGTCGGGCCGCCCGGTCCAAGCCCGCACGCGTGCTTGTCATCGTCCCGGCGATCACCGGACGACGCACTATCCAACAATTATGCCGGTGATTGTTGGTTTGTGCGCAGGGGTGGCGTCAGTCGCCCCCGCCCGTGGTCGTAGGACGGTCCCGCGAGCGCCGTCGGACGGCTCGCGAGACGTCGACGTGACGAATCGTTACGCTGCCCGGCCGCATCCCGCTGATCGTCTGAAATGACCGTTCGAGTCGAGTCGTCCGGCTCCGTTCCCGCGCCGAGCTATCGCCGTTTGTTCGCGATCGCCTGGCCCATTGTTCTGGCCAATGTCGCCGCGCCGCTGCTGGGGCTGATCGATACCGCCGTGATCGGCAATCTTGGTCGCGTGGCCGATCTGGGCGCCATCGCGCTGGGTTCGCTGATCTTCAGCCTGATCTACTGGGGATTCGGCTTTCTGCGCATGGGCACGACCGGGTTCACCGCGCAGGCGGCCGGGACCCGGGACACGGCGGAGATTCGGGCGTGTTTCATGCGCAACCTGCTGCTCGGGTGGCTGCTGGCGGGCATGGTGCTGGCGCTTCAGTGGCCCCTGGTTCGGCTGATCCTGTCGATGTTTGACGCCAGCGCGTCGGTGGAAGCCGGCGCCGCGGCCTATCTGTCGATCCGTCTCTGGGGCGTACCTGCCGCGCTGGGGTTGTTCGTCGTCTGCGGATCGCTGATCGGTCGGGGGCACAGCCGGACGCTGATGCTGATTCAGCTGGCGATGAATGCGCTGAATATCGTCCTGGATGTGTTGCTGGCCGGCGTGCTGGAGTGGGGCGTCGAGGGGGTCGCACTGGGCACCGCCGTCTCCGAATGGCTGGCGTTCGGTCTGGGCGGCTGGCTGTTGCTGCGCGGGTTTCGCGACGAGCGTATCGATGCCGAGCCATTCTGGCCCTGGTCGCGCATTCGCCGATCCGCGGCGCTGGTGAGCACGCTCAAGGCCAATCGCGACATCATGATCCGCACGTTGCTGATGCTGGTCTGCTTCGCGTGGTTCACCAATGCCGGCGCGGTGTTCGGTGATCAGGTGCTGGCGGCCAATCACGTCCTGCTGCAATTCGTGACCTTCAGCGCCTACTTTCTTGACGGCTTTGCGTTCGCCGCCGAGTCGCAGATCGGCGCGGCCTACGGGCGGCGCGATCCGCGCAGCTTCGATCTGACCGTGCGCCGCTCGACGGTACTGGCGTTCGGCACGGCCTGCGCGCTTGCCGGCGGCCTGTGGATGTTCGGTGCTCCGATTGTTCATGTCCTCACGGACCTGGAGGCCGTTCGGGCGGTTGCCGCTCAGTTCCTGCCCTGGGCGATCGCCTACGTGGCGCTGTCGTTCGGCGCCTTCCAGCTGGACGGGATTTTCATCGGGATGACGGCGACGGCGCAGATGCGCAACGCGTCGCTGCTGTCGGCCGGCGGGTTTCTGCTGCTGGCGATGTGGTGGAGCGCGGCGGCCGGCAATGCGGGCTTGTGGGCCGCGTTCGTCTGCTATGTCGTACTGCGCGCGGCGGCGTTGCTGATCTTCTATCCCGCCTTGCGTCGTCGTCTGGTGGCCGGTTCGCCGTAGAACGTTGCTGGCCAACGAAAACGGCCGCCCGAAGGCGGCCGTCTTGTGTTCGAACCTGGCGGGGTTCAGTCCTCGCCCATGCTCACGCCGAGAATGTGGAGCAGGCTGGTGAACAGGTTGTAGATCGACAGATAAAGCGTCGTCGTGGCCAGGATGTAGTTGGTCTCGCCACCGTTCATGATCTCGCCGGTCTGGTACAGGATCAGGCCGCACATCAGGATGGTGAACAGCGCGGAGATCGCCAGACCCAGCGGCTGCCAGTAGAAGCCGAACAGCGAGGCGACCAGCACGCCGATGCTGGCGACGAAGGCGACCATGATGCCGGCCATGAGCATGTGGCCCATGAAGCTGAAGTCCTTCTTGGTCGTCACCGCGTAGGCGGAAAGCCCGACGAAGGTGAAGCCGGTCAGGCCCAGCGCCATCATCACGATCTGTGGTCCGTTGGTCAGACCAGTCATGTACATGTTGAGCACGGGGCCCAGGCCGAAGCCGAGCAGGCCGGTGAAGGCGAAGACCGCGATCAGCCCGTTGGATGAATTCGCGGTGCGCGGGATCACGAACCAGATGATGCCCAGCGCGCCCAGCGAGCACAGCAGCGCCGCACCGTAGGGGACGTTGACGGCCATCGAGATGCCGGCCATGACCGCGCTGAACAGCAGGGTCATCGACAGCAGCATGTAGGTATTGCGCAGGACCTTGTTGGTCTGCAGCGCGGATTGGGGCCGGGAGGCCGCAATGTCGTAAGAAGAATGCATCAGCAAGCGTTCCTTGTGGAAAATGGGGTCGGCATCGCCAACTCGGCCTTTATGGAGACACTTGCGACGAAAGGCAAGTTCCGGAGAGGTGATCGAGGCGCCTGCCGGACGATGACACAGAAATGACAACAAGACCGGTCATACTGATCGGCTGAATACTGGGGAGGGCGTTATGCCATCTGATCGCGGATTGAACCGTCGGGAGTTTCTGCGCTCGACGGCGGCTGTGGGTGCCGCTGGCACCGTGTTGGGCGTTGCCGGCTGCGGCCGGTCATCGACGCCGGCGAACCGGGTGACCATGCCGGGTGTCGAGTTGCAGGATCCGTTCAAGCACGGCCTGGCCAGCGGAGATCCGACCAGCGACAGCCTGCTGCTGTGGACGCGGGTGACGCCGACCGACGCGGATGGCAACTTCATCTCCGGTGACGTCACGGTGAGTTGGGCCGTCTACCGCGACCCCGAGCTGACGGATCTGGTGACGGCGGGCTCGGCGATGGCAAGCGAGCCGAACGACTACTGCGTCAAGGTCGACGCCACCAGTCTGGAGCCCTACACGGCGTACTACTATCGGTTCAGCGCGCTAGGTTACGACTCGGTGGTCGGGCGTGCGCAGACCCTGCCGGACTGGGATGCCGATACGGAGCACCGGCTGCGGATCGCGGTGGTGTCCTGCTCGAACTATCCCCATGGCTATTTCCACGTCTACAAGGAGATCGCCGACCGCAATGACATCGATCTGATCATCCACCTGGGTGACTACATCTACGAATACGGCAACGGCGAATACGGTGATACCCGTGATGTCGATCCGCCCGGCGAGATGCTGACGCTGGACGACTACCGTCGCCGCCATGCCTTGCACAAGGCGGAGGCCGATCTCGCCGAGCTGCACCGTCAGTTCACCTGGATCACCGTCTGGGATGATCACGAAACCACCGACAACTCGCGCCGCTGTACCGCGAACAACCACACCGAGGGACCGATCGAGGAAGGCGGCGAGGGCAACTGGTACGAGCGCAAGAGCTTCGGTATCCAGGCCTACTTCGAATGGATGCCGATTCGCCCGGTGGCCGATGACGTGGTCGCGGCGGGCCAGCTGTTCGCGCCCAGTCTGGGCAAGACCTGGCGCAAGTACTCCGCCGGCCAATTCGCCGACATCATCATGATCGACACCCGTCTGTGGGGTCGAGACGACGAATCCGACGCCGGCGTGCCGTTCCAGCGTGAGGCTGTCCGCCAGTACATGAGCGAGGATCCGCTGTGCGGGGACACCACGGCGCACCGCGACATCCTGGGTCCGGATCAGGAGGCCTGGCTGCATGACCAGCTTCGCAACTCCACGGCCAAGTGGAAGATTCTGGGCAATCAGCTGATTCTGTCCCAGTTGCGCGTGACGCCGGGCGCGGTCGCCGTTCCGCCGACGTATCTGAACACCGATGCCTGGGATGGTTATCCGACCAGCCAGGAACGCCTGTACGAGGTGCTCCAGGGCAACAACCCGGACGGGTCGGACAATTCCGAGGCATCCGCGGTGGACAACGTGGTCGTGATCACCGGCGACATCCATACATCGTGGGCCTTCAATGTCTCGCCCAATCCCGACGCGTTGCCGGCGCCGACGCCGATCGCGGTGGAGTTCGTGGGTCCTTCGGTGACGTCACCGGGTTTGCCCATTCCCGGAGAGCTGCCGAATGTCCTGCGGACGACCAACCGGCACCTGCAATGGGTCAACCTGGAACAGAAGGGCTGGATTCTGCTGGACCTGGCGCCGGACTACGCGACCGGCGAGTGGTATCACATCGGCACCGACGCCGTCGTCGATGCGCCGGAGCGGCCGGAGCCCAGCGAGCTGGTGCGGGTCTACCGCACCCCGTCGACGCCCGGTGACAACGGCATCGAGATTGATCTGACCGACCCGACCGGGGTCTCCCACCAGACCGATCCCGGCGAGACCTACCTGGCCTCGCGTCCGCCGAAGGCACCCTGAACGTCGGCGGACGCAGCGCGGACCCATCCATGTTCTTGGGGTCCGGGCCGGCTGCGCGTTAGGGTGGGATTCCACTGAGATCAGGAGTCCCCCAATGGAAGGCGACCACACCTACAAAGTGATCGAGATTGTCGGGTCATCCAAGACCGGGATCGAGGATGCCGTGCGCACCGGGATCAAGCGGGCGTCGAAGAACGTCGACGAGCTGAAGTGGTTCGAGGTCGATGAGCTGCGAGGCTGGATCAACGACGGCGATGTCGGTCACTGGCAGGTCAAGATGAAAGTCGGTTTCACCCTGAAGGACTGATGAGCGCCCCGGCGGATCCTGTCCGGCCGTTCGCGCCGGCCTGCGAACGGAACCAGGCACCGATCCTCGATGTGCTGCGACGTCATCTGGGCGGCGGTGAGCGCGTGCTGGAGATTGCCAGCGGGACCGGCCAGCACGCGCTGCATTTCACGCAGCAACTGCCCGAGTTGCGCTGGCAGTGTTCGGATCTGCCGGACCGGCTGGCGGGCATACGCCAGTGGCTGGCTGATGGCGATGGGCGGCGGCTGCCCGCGCCGGTTCCGCTGGATGCCCTGGAAGGGCAGTGGCCGCCCGGGCGTTTCGATGCGGTCTTTACCGCCAACAGCTTTCACATCATGCCCTGGGCTGGCGTACAGGGCGTGTTCCGGCGGATCGCCGACGTGCTGGAGCCCGACGGATCGTTGATCGTCTACGGTCCGTTTCGTGTCGGTGGCGACTTTGTCGCCGAGTCGGACGCGCGGTTTGACGACAGCCTGCGCCAGCGTGATCCGGACATGGGCTTGCGCGACCTGGAGCGTGTCGATGAGCTGGCACGGGCAAGCGGTCTGGGTCTGGTCGAGCACTGCCCGATGCCGGCGAACAATCACTGTCTGGTCTGGCGATTTGCGACGACAAGGTGACGCGGGCGCCGGCGACCGGCATCGTTACACCTTCTCCTGACAGGTCTCTGCGCTCACTCCATGCTGTCCCTGCTGATTGTCTTCTTCCTGGTTTCCATCGTCTTCTCGTTTCTCTGCTCCATGTGGGAGGCGGTGCTGCTCAGCGTCACGCCCGCATACAGCCGCATTCAGGAGGAGCAGGGCACGGCGATCGGCCGGCAGCTGCGAATCTTCAAGGACAATATCGACAAGCCGCTGGCGGCGATTCTCACGCTGAACACCATCGCCCACACGGTGGGTGCAATCGGTGTCGGCGATCAGGCCGCGAAGCTGTGGGCGGATGCCAATCCGATCATCACGGTGCTGGTGGTGCCCGGGGCGATGACGCTGGGCATCCTGGTGCTCTCCGAGATCATCCCGAAGACCATCGGAGCCACGCACTGGCAGCGGCTTGCCCCGTTCACCGTCCGGTCGCTGCAGTTCATTGGCGGCGTGATGGCGCCGCTGGTGTGGCTGAGCCAGATCATCACGCGCCGGCTGAAGAGCGAGGAGCACAAGAGCGTGCTGTCCCGCAATGACTTTCTGGCGATGACGGACATCGTTCAGGAGCAGGGAGCCCTGCATGCCTCCGAGTCCAGCATCATCAAGAACCTGCTGCGCTTTCGGGATATCACCGCGCGGGATGTCATGACGCCCCGGGTGGTGGTCGTCGCGGCGCCGGAGGAGATGACCGTCGAGGCCTTCCACGCATCCGTGGACTCGCTGCGGTTTTCGCGGATTCCCTGCTACGTGGATGGCTCTACCGATCACATGACCGGCTATGTGCTGAAGGATGACATTCTCGAGGCGCTGCTGGCCGGTGAGGCCGGACGCACGCTGGG